>NZ_JANKBZ010000023.1 GCF_024623785.1 Archangium lipolyticum | reverse complement strand
TCATCGTGCTGGGGGAGGACGTCACCATCGAGCATGCCGTGCCCCTCTCCGGTCGTTTTTGTCGTTTGCGTCCTGATGATCGACGTGTTCGCCTGCGTGAGGTGTGGAGGCAGGCAGCGAGTGCTGGCGTACGTGAACGAGGCGGGAGGGGTGCGAGCGATTGTGGAGCACCTGGGCCTGCCCACGGCAGGTGCGAGGCTGGCCCCGGCGCACGGGCCCCTCCACGCCTCGTGGTGTTGAAGCTCAAGCCGCCAGCGCCAACAGCGCCAGGCCCCTGCCGCGCACCTCATGGGAGGGCGGCCTGGGCCGGCGTGTACCCCAAGGGGCAACGCGGCTTCTCCTCCCGCCTGGCTCACTGCTCGGGCGGGCCCTCGTCCGCGGCCCTCCTCGCCACCTCCCCTCCTGGCCGCCACCTCTCTACAGGGCTCCTATCCGTCCTATACTTTACACGGGCTCCGAGAGCATCCCGACCTCCGTCAGCCTGGTGGAGACGTACCTGGCCGGGAACACGAAACGGCTTGGCCGCCTGCAGAACCGCGACGGTTACGAAGGCACCCTCGAGGTGTGCGACCGGGAGGTGCGCGAGGAACGGCTCCCGGTCGAGAGCATCGCGTCGGCGATGGAGCAGGTCGGCGTCTTCGAGGTCCTCACGACCGACGAGGTGGCCGCACTCGCCAGCAGTGCGCGGCCCATCGTGCTCGGGCCGCACGAGCGGATCATCGTGCAGGGGAACAAAGGATCCTCGCTCTTCCTCCTGCAGGAGGGCGGCCTCGAGGTCATCGCGAAGCAGGACGGGAAGGAGCGCGTCCTCGCCGAGCTCTCACCCGGTGCGGTCGTGGGCGAGATTGCGTTCCTCTCCGGCGAGCCGCGCACCGCCACCGTGCGTGCGACGGATTCCGCCACGGTGATCGAGATCTCCGCTGCGCACCTGAAGCCGCTCGTGGAGGGGCGCCCAGCGATTCTCGAGCAGATCACCGCGCTCGTCGCGAAGGGCTGCTGAAGCGCGTCTCGTCCGCGATCTTCGGGAGCGCGTAGGGCCGCCGCTCACTCTTGTGGTGGTGGGAGTCGTGGTGCTCGCGGGCTGCGGGGGAGGGTCTTCCAGGCCGGATGCCGGGGCCGACGCTGGTGGTAGCTAGCACGCAGGAGGACGGAGGCTCGCGGAGCGCGTGTACCTTCAACAGCGATTGCCCATGTGACGAGCGTTGCGAGTGCGATGAGCGAGGTGCGTCAAGGGCCCTGGAGACGCCCGGGGGCGGTGCTATGAAACACCCGCTGTCCGCCCCCCTCCCGTGCGCCCGGCTACTGCTCCCCAACGCCGATCGGCAACTCGAGCGTGAAGGTGGCGCCCTGCTCGGGGCCAGGGCTGGAGCAGGTCAGCCGTCCCTCCAGTTCGGCGGCGGCCAGGGCGCTGATGTGCAGGCCGAAGCCGTGTCCCGTTTTCTTGGTGGTGAAGCCCTGGGTGAACATCCGCGCCAGGTTCTCCGGCGCGATGCCAACGCCATTGTCCACCACCTCGATGAGCAGAAAGCCTTCCTCGGGCGCTCGCCTCACGTGGATTCCCAGCCGCTTGTCTTGTTGCGGGCTGTCCACCAGCGCTTGCTTCGCGTTGCTCAGCAGGTTGATGAGGATTTGCAGCAGCTTGTGCCGGTCGACGTAGACGGGAGGCACCTTGGCGTATTCGCGCTCGATGCGGATGCCCAGGCGCTCGAAGGAGACGGCGTGCAGGCGCAGCGCCTCGTCGATGAGCTGCGGCACCACCACCTGCTCCACGGCCCCCGCGGCCCTCGCGTGCTTCTGCTGCATGCTGACGATGGATTTGATGTGCTCGACACTCTCGCCCAGCGAGCGCATCTCCTGGAGCAGGGCATCCCGCTCTTCCTGGAGCTGGTCGGACACGGCGATGAGATAGGCCGGCAGCTTCTGGCCCTGGGGATCCGCGGTGAGGAATGAGGCCATGTCCGTGGTGTGCTCACGCAGCAGCTGGGCGGCCCTGGCCAGGCCCGAGACGCGTGATTGGCGGAGCCGGTCGGTGACGAGGTTGGTGGAGATGTTGACGCTGTTGAGGGTGTTGCCCACGTTGTGGAGCACACCCGTGGCGACCTCGGCCATGCCCGCCTGCCGCGAGACGTCCACCAGGGTGCGGTGCATCTCCCCCAGCCGGGCTTCGGCTTCCCGGCGGGCGGTGACGTCGCGGCTGAAGAGTGTCACCCCCACCACCCGGCCGTCTTCGCCGGTAATGGGATGCATGCTGACGTCCAATACGAGGCGGGGACCTCCCTCCTCATACATCTGCTCCAGGCGCAGGCGCTGGCCTTGGAGCACCTGGGCGAGGCGTGCCTCCCAGGCCTTGCGCTCCTCTGGTTTGTCATGATGGAAGAGCAGCTGTCCCGGCTCGAGCACGATGCCAGCGCGCTCGAGGTAGACGCGCTTGGCGCCCGCGTTCACGGTGATCAGGCGTCCCTCACGGTCCAGCGAGAGCACGAGATCGTCGGTGCTCTCGATGACGCTGTTGAGTTTGCTCTCGCTCTCCCGCAACTCCTTGAGCGTCCGCTCGAGCGAGGTCTGCGCCGCCTCGCGCGCGGTGCTGTGCAGTGCGCCCAGGCCCCAGGCCCCCACGAAGGCGATGCCCGCGAAGATGTGGATGAACCAGATGAACTCGAGGGTGATGGTGCCGGGGTCGATGCCGATGTCCGCTCGGTAGAACGGATGGGCAAACCCCAGGGCCGCGAACAACAAGAGGGTGATGGACAGCCCCATGCGTGGCCCCACCAGGTACACCGCGAGGGCGGGCAGCATCATGTTGATGGCATGCGCGCCACCGACAGGATTCTTGTCCATGAAGCTGGAACCCACCAGCCCGATGCTCATGGTCACCAACAGGAGCATGGCGGGCGGGGTGGACGTGGTGGTCCTGTGTGCCAGCAGAAGTGTCACCAGGTAGCCCAGGCCGGCGACGATGGCCATGACCCCGTGCGGGAGATCGCTCTGGGCGATGGACCACAGCAGGAACAGGGAGTTGATCAGCAAGAGGATGCAGGCGGCCCCGACCATGAGCCGGTGACGGACGAGGTCCGTGGGCGTGGCATTCCGCAGGGACTCCGAGAGCAGGGAGTCCAGTCGTGCCATGAGCCAGGGACGGCGCCCGCGGGGCGTGGAGGTCTGTCGAGAAGGTTCGGGAGGCGTGGGAACGAACGGAGACATCTCGAAGGTGGAAAAGTTCGCCATGGTTGTGGGGAAACAGTCGAGAGGAGGGCTCGCGCGGGGTCCGGGATGATAGTGCGCGGGGGGCGGGCTCTTCCTCCTGGAATAGGGCGACGACCAGGCGAGGGGCGCATGCCCCGCCAGGACCTGGAGTGGGTTCATGACGGGAGCTGTCCTGCACGGCATGGCTCGTTCGGAGACAGGGCCCAAGTCTGCCACCTCGCTCAGCACCTGGCCTTGCGCCAGGCAGGGGAGGGAAGCACCCCGGCGTCTGGCTTCCAGGAGCCCTTGTAGTGCAGCCGTGTCGTGGCCCGTTCGCCCTGACCATACCGTCCCCTCCGGCCGCCTCCGCCGGTACTCCCACCCGCCCTCCCCCACCCGCCCCTCCCCGGTATCAGTAGCCGCGTTTTCGGAGCACGAACGCGCCGGTCAGCCAAAGGGCGCCGATGAACAGAAAGGCGCCCGGCATGACCCAGAGCTGATCCGCGAACCCGTAACGCGAGGTACGGGCCGGGTCGTACCGGTTGTACAGGATCTTGACGGAGGACCCCGGCGGATGGCGGCCCGGCTGCCCATAGTAGAGGGTTGTGGTGTGCTCGTTGCCGTATGAATGGACGCAGGGAAGGCCGAGCCCTTCACCCCCCTGTGGGAGACCTTCCTCGCCAGGCGCGCCACCGTGCGTGACCAGGAGGCGGCGCGGGAGCTGCGGTGGGCCTTCGAGGAGCTCCGCGTGGCCATCTTCGCCCCGGAGGTGACGACGCCCGTGTCGGTGACAGTGGCGAAGGTCGGCGCGGCCCTCGCGGCGCTGCGCTAGACTTGGACCCGCGCCCGCGATTCGTTCACCACGCCTTGCGACCTGGCGGCGCTCAGCCGCTCGCTGCGCGGGCTGAGCGTGGTGCTGGACCTGCTGCATGCCGCCGAACGATCGCGCCATGCCGCCGAAGACGATGAACACGTGGGCGAGTTCGTCATCGACGGGCTGATCGTCGCCGCACGCCAGCTCGCCCATCTGGCACAGGCGTCGCTGGGCGCTTCGGCGTAGCCGGCAACGGCTCGCCGATGCGAGCGCGCGGCCGGGCTCAGCCCTGGACTTCCGCCCTGAATGCAATCTCGATCAGCTGCTCGGGGAAGGCCAAGGCAGACACGCCGATCAGATTGCTGGCAACCTGCGGCACCGCCTGCTTGTAGACCAGCGGCCGCACCTTCGAACTGGCTGCGAAGGCAGACGGAACGTCGAGCACGAACAGCGTTTCTTCCACCACGTCCGCCATGGTCGCGCCCAGTTCGGCCAGCAGCACCTCGGCATTCTCGTAGGTGCGCTTCATCTGCGCTTCCATGGTCGAGAAGTCCGCGGGCTTGCCGTCCGCGCCCAGCGCTGCCGGAGCGACGAGCTCGCCCTGCGGGGTGTGCGAAAGCTGGCCGGAGACGTAGATGGTGTTGTTCAAGCGTACGGCCTGCACGTAGCCATACGCCTTTTCCCAAGGAACCCCGAAGCTGGCGGTCTTTCGATTCGAGCTGCTCATGATGTCGCCCTCTGAGTGGAAGCCGAATTCTGAACGGCCCCACCGCCGGCAGCACCCCCCATTCGAGGGAGCCTCGCACTCCTCCGGCGAGGCATCGCGGCATGCGCCGGGCCAGGGCGGCGATGCGCGCCCGCCTCAACTCCCGAACGTCTTGCCACGCAGCGTCGACGATGCGTTCAAGCTCGCACCGGGTGCGCCGCTGCCCCGCACGAAGGCGGCCTTCGAGGCGCTTGCGCTCGTCCGTGAGGGCTCGCCGCGCATCGAGCGTGCGGCCCGGGACTGGGCGAACGCCGTCGTTGTCACCTCCTCGGAGCTCGCTGCGATGCTCGCTGCACTCAAGGCAGCATCAAAGGGGCCGAGCGGCGCGGCGGCCGTGCGGGACATCCTCTCGCAGCTCGGGCACCCCGACGCGTCCCAGAATGTCTTGATCCGCGGCCCGTCCCGGCAACTGCCAGGACCACGGGTGACGCGCATCCGAGGGCACGCACGCGCCCATATTGACAGCCCCCTGTCCATTTGGCAGATCCCTGTCCATGTCGAAGCTCACGGTGGCAGGCGAGGTCTTCACGGAAGTGGTGCTGGAGGTCTTCCGCATCAACGGTCTGGCGCTGGAGGCGGGAGACGCGCTGACGGAGCCCCTGGGGCTCAGCAGTGCGCGCTGGCAGGTGCTGGGCGTGGTGGACCACGAGCCGGCGCCGGTGGCGAACGTGGCGCGCATCATGGGGCTCGCCCGTCAGAGCGTGCAGCAGACCGCCGACGCGTTGGAGCGGGATGGCTTCATCGAATACACGGAGAACCCGCACCACCGCCGCGCGAAGCTCATCACGATGACTCCCCGGGGCCGCGAGGCGCTCCGCAAGGTGGAGGCTCGCCAGGCCGCCTGGGCCAACCAGCTCGCGACGAAGCTGGACGCGAAGACGCTGCGGGCCGTGGCGGAAGGCCTGCGCCAGGTGCGGCAGTGCCTCGAAGAGGCCGCGGCGCCCACCACCGATAACCGAAGTGGAGGTACCCGATGAGCGGCACGTCGACGATTCCCCTCCTCCCCTGTGTCTCGCTGGACGAGACGTTGGACTTCTACCGGGCCCTGGACTTCGAGGTGACATACCGGCAGACCGCCCCCAACCCATACGCCGTGGTGCGCCGCCAGGACTTCGAGCTGCACTTCTACGGCCTCAAGGGGCTGGAGCCCGCGTCCTGCCACAGCACGTGCCTGGTGGTGATGCCGGAGGTGGAGCCCCTGCACACGACCTTCGCCAAGGCCCTGCGCCGCGCGCGTGGCAAGCTGCCCGTGTCCGGCATTCCCCGCCTCACGCGGATGAAGCCGGGCCAGGGCCGGTTCACCCTGGTCGACCTGAACGGCAACTCGATCATCTTCGTGCGGCGCGAGAAGGCCGGAGCCAGCCGCGGTGAGGAGTATCCGCCCTGGAAGGAGTCCGACTCCCGGCTGGCGAAGGCGGTGGCCGCGGCCGCCCGCCTGCGGGACTTCAAGACGGACGACGCCGCGGCGGCGAAGGTCCTCGACGTGGCGCTCGCCCGGAACGAGCCCGCCCCTCCTGTCGACCGTGCCCGCGCCCTGGCGGCCCGCGCCGAGCTGGCGGTGGCCCTGGGGGACGAGGCACGCGCCCGCGCCCTGCGCGCGGAGCTCCAGAAGGTCCCCCTGTCCCCCGAGGAACGCCAGCGCTTCCAGGCAGAGCTGGGGGCCGCGGATGACCTGGAGCGCGCGCTCCGGTAGCGTCTCCATCATCTGGATGGACCTCGGACGGAACAGAGCGCATGTTGCGCCTGGAGGACCCGTGCGCGGTTCAAGCCCCCGAGCGATGAGAGGTGACGGTGTTGCGAGCAGGAGCCGAGTGGATGGGTCTCAGCGCGCCGATCGCGCAACTGGACACCGGGTGCGGCGCGCCGCTCGGACGCGTGCTCGGGGACCAGGGGCTCGTCCCCCAGATGGACGCCCGGACGGAACGAACCTCCCGGAAGAGCGACCTCTTCGAGGGAGGGTAGCGGTATGGCACTCAATACGGGCTATGCCTACCGCGAACAAGTGGGCGCGAGGGCACGGGGAGCGAGCACGCTCTCCTATCTGGTCGACGCCTACCGGCACTCTCCAGAGGCGGTGTGGCGGGAGCGGCTCGCGAGGGGAGAGGTCCTGTTGGATGACGTCCTCGCGACGGGCGAGGAGTTCCTGAAAGCCGGCCAGTGGCTCGTGTGGAACCGGCCGCCCTGGGAGGAAAAGGAGACGCCGCGCGACTACTCGCTCGTGCACGAGGACGCGGCGATCCTGGCGGTCATCAAGCCGGGCGGCCTGCCCACGGTGCCGGGCGGAGGGTTCCTCGTGAACACCCTGCTCAGCGTCGTGCGGGAGCGCTTCCCGGAGGCGAGCCCCCTGCATCGGCTGGGACGTGGCACCTCGGGCCTCGTGCTCTTCGCGCGCACGCACGACGCGGCGGCGAAACTGTCCCGCGCCTGGCGCGAGCACGAGGTGGAGAAGCGTTACCGGGCCCTGTCGCTCAACGTGGCCACCCAGGAGCGCTACGAGATCACCGCGCCCATCGGCGAGGCGTTGCATCCCGGCATGGGCATGGTCCCCATGGCGACTCCAGGCGGAAAGGCGTCCCGCAGCCTGGCGCGCGTGCTCCAGCGGCGCGCGGCGAGCACCCTCTTCGAGGTGGACATCCAGACGGGCCGCTCCCAGCAGATCCGAATCCACCTGGCCTTCATCGGGCATCCGCTCGAAGGAGATCCCGTCTACACCGTCGGAGGCGTGCCGCGTGCCGAGCATCCAGGACTGCTCGGGGATGTCGGCTACCTGCTGCACGCGGAGCGGCTGTGCTTCGTGCATCCGCTCACGGGAAAGCGCCTGGAGCTCCACGCCTCCATCCCGCGCGAGCTGCAGGTGCCGTAGCGCACTACAGCCGCTCCACCCCTCCCCCCTGGTGACTCCGCTCACCAGTGGTGACTCGACTCCACCCTCCCCCTGGTGAGCCTCGTCACCAGCCTGGCCCCCTGAGGCGCGCACCCCTTGGCCCAATCCCTTGAGAAGACAGCGTCTGGCCAGGAACCAAGGCCTGGCACGCACGCTGCACTAACGCTTCGCCATCTCGGCTTCCTCTTCTCCATCCGCTTTCTTCCGGAGCACGTCATGGGCATCAAACTCGGTGGTGCGAGCAACCTCTTCAAGGGCGGCGGCAACAAGATTCCGGATTTCAAGCCCAACGCTCCCAAGCCGGACGTGAAGCCCCAGTTCACGCCGCGCCCCGACATCAACGGCAACAAGCCGGGCCTGAACGGTCCGGGCTTCAACCGGGACAGCTTCGAGCTCAACGGGCTGAACAACCCCAAGCTCAACAGGCCGGGCAAGATGTTGGGTGGCGTGGGTGATGCCTTCAGCGGGGTCGCCCAGGGGGCCGCGGGGCTGGCCGGAGCCGGACTCGACGCCGCCTCCACACTCGGCATGATGGCGCCGCAGCTGATGGCGCCCGCGATGGACCCCTACGCGGCCGCGGGTCTGCTGGACCAGGGCTTCGTTGGTGCGCCGATGATGGACCCATACGCCGCCGCTGGTGGCCTGCCACCGGAGCTGGCCAGTGCGCCGATGATGGACCCCTTCTCGGCCGGCGGCATGCCCCCCGGCTTTGGCGGGGACCTTGCCCCCACCGTGGCCATCCCTCCCAGCATCCCCTCGGCCGTGAGCAAGAATCCCCCGAGCAAAGCCGCCGCGCCGACCGCGGAGGACGGGACGCCCATTCCCCAGGCCACGGACAAGCGCCCGCGGGGGGACACCCGCTCGGCGGCGGACATCGTCAAAGATTCTCCCGCGCTGGCCAGGCTCGGTCGTCAGAAGGACATCAAGTTCAATGAGTTGTGCAAGCAGACCGGCGTGGATGCCAGGCTCGACCTGAAGGATTCCCGTCAGAACCCCGATGCCGTCTACCGGCTGGCGAAGGTGCTGGAGTACATCGACAGCTCCAAGATTTCCGACGGTGGGGAGCGGACGGGCAAGGTCAAGGGCGGAAAGGGAGACGGCAACATCGAGGGCATCACCAAGGATGGAGACGCCCGGCACGGCACCGAGGCCGGAATGGTCAAGGACTTCGCCGAAAAGGGCTACGCCTCCCTGGGCTCGGATCACCGGCTGCCGACCACGTCCGACACCCACGTCAAGAAGGACGGGAGCAACAAGGACAACTTCCAGTGGTTCGCCGGCGAGGCGGGCAAGCACTTGTGGTTCCTGCCGGGCGTCAGCAATGTCCTGACCGGGATTGGCAACTCCGAGGGTGGCGTCAAGGGCGTCATCGAGGGGGGCCTGGGTGGGATGGTCAAGACCTGGAAGGGGGCCGCCGAGGGAGTCCTCGGGGCGCTGGGGACTGGCAAGGTCAACCCCGCCTCCGCGCTGCTGGGCGCCTACACGGGCGCGCTGGGTGAGACCGATGCCGCTCCCCAGGAGGTGAAGGACCTCGTCAACATGCTGCCCCTCTGATTCGAGAGGGTCCTCCTCACAGGGGACCCTCTCGTCGCTCACTGGAGTGGAGTCGTGGTCTTCATGTCCCCCGGCAGACGGCTTGCCAGCAGTCGCCCCGTGCCTGGGTCACTTCCACCTTGATGGTTCTACATCAGACCCTCAGCGCCGGGGAACGCCGACCGCTTCCAGGCGTTCCCGGACGTCGCGCAGGCAGAGGTCCTCGCCTGCCCCCGGCCGCCGGTGTTCGGGTGACTGGCAACGGACGTGTACCGTGAGCGCCACCTCGTCCTCGTCCGGGCTCTCCGCGGACTCGTACAGCGCCGGAGTCGCGGGAACTATCTCCGTGCGGCTCGCCGCCTCGCCCGTGCGGACGAGCCGCTCCACGAACGACTGCAGCTCGCGGATCAGCTCGACGCACTTCGGGCACATCGGCGTCCCCGGCCCCGACTTGCCGTGCGCGGCGAAGAGCCGGACCCGGAATCCGACGACCTCGCGCTGCTCGCCTTCGACCACCTCGCGCTCGACGTCGTAGTGCACGTGACGCTCCCGTGCGAACTCTCCCAGGGCCTCGCGGTCGGGTATGTCCATGGCCAGAATCTAGGCAGCCGACACTCGCGAACCCCAGGACTGGACGGGCTCTGGCCTCTCCCCTCGGCGTCGAAGTTCCAGCCGTGGGCACTCCCGCAGTGCTGTCTCTCTGAAGCTGCCGGATCCCTGCCCTGGCGGGGAGCGGATGCCTGTCTGGAAGTTGCCAGCCTTCACAAAGCCGCTGGCACCACCGCACCTTGAAGCAGAGGGAGGTTTCCGTGATGCCAACTCCTACCGAGATCGACACGACGTTCCTTCAACTCACGTCCGTGGGCCTGCCCACCGTGCTGCACAAGGGCTCGCGTGGCCCGTTGGTGATGGAGCTGCAACGCAGGCTGATGACAGCCGGCTTCAACCCCGGCCCGACCGATGGCTTCTTCGGCTCGCAGACAGAGGATGCGGTGCTGTCCTTCCAGCGAGGCAGGGGAATGAACGAGGACGGCATCGTGGACTCCGACACCTGGCGCGAGCTCGGGGTCCACTTCCGGCCTCCGGAGCAGGAAGAGCCCGAAGGCCCGGGTCTCACCCTGGAGCAGCTGCGAACCGTCATGCCCAACTGCTCGGAGATGCGGGCTGCCGAGCTGCTGCCGCACCTCAACAAGGCGATGCTCGAGGCGGACATCACGACGCCCCAGCGTCAGGCGGCCTTCCTCGCGGAGCTCGCCTTCGTGACGGGCCAGCTCAATCTGCTCGAGGAGCCGGATTCAGGCGAGCAGTACGAGGGACGGGAAGACCTGGGCAACGTGCGGCCTGGGGACGGCGCTCGCTACAAGGGCCGCGGCCCCCTCCTGCTCACCGGCCGGGCCAACTACCGTGCCGCCGGCAAGGCGCTGGGAATCGACCTGGAGAACGACCCCGAGCTCGCCGCGAATCCCGAAGTGGGTTTCCGCGTGGCGGCCTGGTACTGGACCAGCCGTGACCTCAACGCCCTGGCGGACCAGGGGGACTTCGAGGAAATCACCCGCCGCTTCATCGGGCGCGACACCGTGCTGCCCAGGCACATGGTCTTCTACCGACGCGCGCTGACCATGCTCACCCATTAGGCGGGACCGGGCGGGACGCGTGGCAGAGCGCTGGACATGGCGCTCGAGGGACGCCAGCCACCGCGAGGGCTGCGCAAGCGCCACGCTCGCCTCCTCCTCATCTTCCCCCGATGGACAGGTTCTCTCCCGAGAGGTGAGTGCATCGCTCCAGCCCTCTCGGGCAACCTCGAGCTCTTCGACGCCCCTCTCGGGCGACGTCGACCTTGAAGGGTCACTTGTTTGGATCGGAGCCACGGACCCAAGCGCACCGCGCAGTGTTGACGACGCATTGATCGCGGAGATCACCGACGAACTCAGCTGGAAGTCCCCCGTCGAGTTGGTGGCGTAGTTGGCCGCGCAATTGCGGCCCAAGGCGGACTTGCAACTGCCATTCGCCGTCGTCGTGCCTTCAGGGCCGCGGAAGTCGATGACGGTACTGAGTTGCACGATTCGCGGAGTCGTATCCTGGCAGACTCCGGTGGTTGCGCTACAGCCGCTCCACCCCTCCGTCCCCGGCCGCCGCTTCCGGGACAGGTTCGCGGCAGAAGGCGAGCCGCTCCTTCAGCACGTCGAGCGGCAAGGCCACCTCCAGCCGGAACGCGTCCCCGTCTGGCCGCACGCGCGCGAAGTCGAGCAGCTTCGCCAGGTCCTCCTGCCCCTGGCTCTGCGCGCGCATGCGCGCGAGCGCGAGCGCCCCGCCCAGGCTCTTGCCCAGATCCGAGACCGCCTGCACGTCCTCTCCCTTCACGTCCGCCACCAGCGCCACGTCTCCGCGTGCATCCACGTGCAACTCCACCGCGCCCGCGGCGCGCACCAGCTGCTCGGCGATCTCGCGCTGGTCCGGCGGGAGGACGTCCGCGAGGGTGCGGGTCGCGATGACGCCGTACACCTCGCCGTACGTCGCGGTCTCGCCGAGCACCGGCGGCTCCTGCGGGCCACGCCCCTCCACCCGGTCGATGACGTCGCGCACCCCGTTGCGGTCCCGGCCCATGACGATCATCTGGTTGCCCCACGTCGCGAACGTGGGCCCGCCGCCGCGCCCCACGCCGCCGTCGGCGAGCGCCCGCCCGGCCGGGGGCTCGTAGATGCGCGCGGAGTCGCCGTAGCTCGAGCGCCCATGCTTCCCGAGCAGCTCGTCGGTCTTCGCCTTGCCGAAGTTGCCCGACAGCACCAGGCCCTCGTCGGTGATGGCGAGCCGGTCCAGGTCCGTGAGCGGGTCGATGCCCGTGCGCTCCTGGAGCTGCCGCAGCTGCTTGCCGCCGTCGCGATAGAGGCACTCGAGCAGCAGCTCGCCGATGGGCGAGTGGCGAAGGGCGTTGGCCTCCAGCACCACGGCCGTCTTGCCCTTGCCTCGTGGCAGCGCCGCGAGCAGCGGGTCCGTAGCCCCCTGGGGCCCGGCGTCCGGCGTCGGAACCACCCAGGTGCGCCGCGCCTGCGCGCGCGTCTTCTCCTGGGCGCGCAGCCGGCGCGGGAACTCCACCGGCGGCTGCTCGCTCGCGCTGAGCGCCTCCTCACCCTGTCCGAACCACATCAGTAGCGCCGCGGCGGCGAACACCACCACGGCGAGCACCAGGAACCGCGCGCCTCGCGTCTTCATCTAGTAGTCCTTCCGTTCGAAGTGCCAGAGGCCGAGCGCGAGCGCGCCCACGCCGAAGAGGCCCACACCTGCGCTCACCGCTCCCAGCGAGTGCTGCTCGAGGGGGATGGATGCGGCGATGGATGCCGATGCGTTGGCGAGCGAGCTGAGGCGGGGCAGGAAGAGCGTGAGCAGCTCGAAGCCCGTGCGGCTCACCCCCTCCTCGAACACCGGCGCGATGCTGCGCCGGAAACCGGCGATGACGCCCAGCACCAGGAACGCGCCGCCCGCGGCCGCACACAGTGCCGCGCTGCGCACCAGCGTCGCGCAGGTGAGCATCACCGCGTACACCGCCGCGTACGCCACGCACGCGAGCAGCGCCGCGATGAGCGGCCCCGCCGTCCAGTACCCCGTCTTGACGCCGAGGATGAGCCACAGGCCGCCCGCTCCGTACGCCGCACCGCCCACCCCCAACGTCATCACGCCCACGAACGTGCCGACCAGCACCTGCCAGCGGTGCACCGGCAGGGCGAGCAGGTGCTCGATGCGGCCGGGCGACAGCAGGCCAGGCGCGAAGTCCGAGCACGCCACCAGGCCGAAGAGGATGCCGCCGTAGAACACCAGGTAGGCGGTGACCATGTAGAGCGGCCGCAGCGCCATGTCGACGGCCTGGATGGCGTGGTCCAGGGACTGGCCGAACAGCCGCGTGGCGGCGAGCGCGCCGTCCAGGACCTCGATGCGCAGCGACAACGTGAGCGTGAGGAGCAGCAGCGTGATGCCCACCAGGAAGGCGAGGATGAACTTGCGGCTCAGCGCCTCGCGCAAGACGTAGCCTGCGATGCCCAGGACTCCGTTCACGCCGCCACCCCCGCGCCCACCGCGTTCGTCAGCACCGCCTCGAGGTCCTGCGCATCACGCCGCAACTCCACCAGCAGCGCGCCGCCCGCGAGCGCCTGGCCCAGGGCCGCGTTGAGCGCCGCGGCGTCCGGCGTCCCCAGGGTCCAGCGCCCGTCGCCCTCGTCGCCAGCGGGCGTGAAGCCCGCGGCCCGCAGCACCTGCGCGCTCGCGCCCGGCGCGAAGCGCATCGACCAGCGGTGCCCGGTGCGCTGCAGGTCCTCCAGCCGCCCCTCGCGCAGCACCCGGCCCTCGCCGAGGATGGCGATGCGGTCACACACGCGCTCCGTCTCCGCCAGCAGGTGGGAGTTGAGAAAAAGGGTGGCGCCGCGGCGCACCTCGTCCTGCAGGATGCGGCGCACCTCCATGCGGCCCATGGGGTCGATGCCGTCCGTCGGCTCGTCGAGGATGAGCAGCTCCGGCTCGCCGAGCAGCGCCGCGGCGAGCCCGAGCCGCTGCCGCATGCCCTTGGAGTAGCCCCCGATGCGCCGGCCCGCCGCGTCGGCCAGGCCCACGCGCTCGAGCAGGCGCGCATGGGCGGCCACATCGCGCCGCAGGTTCTTCAGCCGCGCCACCGTGTTCAGGAACGCCGTGGCCGTCCACGCCCCCGGCAGGTGCAGGCGCTCGGGCAGGTAGCCGATGCGCGCGCGCACCGCGGGGTCCTCGGGGTCACCACCGAGCACCCGCACCTCGCCCCCCGTGGGCCGCACGATGCCGAGCACCGACTTGATGAACGTCGTCTTGCCCGCGCCGTTGGGCCCGATGAGCCCGAACGCACTGCCCACCGGCACGTGCAGGTCCACGCCCGCGAGCGCGACCTGACCGGCGCGGCGCCAGCCCTTGCCGTACGTCTTCTTGAGCCCCACGACCTCGATGGCATGCATGGCGCGGGACTGTAGGCGCTCGAACCGCGGCGCCTCGTGACGAAGGGCCAGCCGGTCCGGAAGGGTCGCTGACCGGTCCCAACGGAGGAGCGAGCGGCCGACCTCCAGCGGAGTGCTTCGGAGAGGTCGTCTCCGCGGCCTGCTCGCTCGCCATCGACTCCGCCGAGCGTGCTGGGCTCACCCTGGCCACTTTCGCGCGTGACGGGCGCTTAAACCTCTACACCCACCCCGAGTGCGTGCGCGCGGGGTGATGCCCGGAGAGGGACTACAGCAGCTGGCACTCGTAGACGCGCAGGTTGTCACACAACCCGCCCGTGCAGGCCAGACCCCTCGCGTACCAGCCCGAGGGCAGGCTGTACGTGTTGGGGAACTCCTCGGAAAACTGTCGATCCGCCCAGCGGCACGACCCAGTGCCGCGGTTGGTGACCTGCGTACACTGGATGGAGATGTCGTCACAGTGCGCGCCCCGACAGACGAGCCCCGTCATCCACCACCCCGCACTGCAGGTCCGGTAGTTCGTTCCTTCTTCGGAAAAGTAGCTCGTCCAGTACGTATCGCTGAAGGTCGCGCCCGCCGACGCGCAGTAGGCGCCCACGTCGTCGCAGTTGCCTCCCACGCACCTCATCTGGTTGATGAGACTTCCGGCGCCGCACCCGATGGGTGGGAACTCCTCGGAGGTGTTGATCGTCCAACCGTTGACGACGCCCTGCACAAGCGCCGGGAAGTTCACCTCGTTCTCCGGAGGCTCGGGCGGCAGCTCATCCACCGACTCCGCACCGCCACACGCCAACCCGAGAGCAGTCAACGCCCCTACCGCCACCGCGAACAATCCACTCCGTGTATTCATGTTCCGTATTCCTCAGGATGAGAAATCACAACCAGGAGCCGAGCCCCCGCGAAGGTCGTGGCGGTCAGCGGAGGACGTTCTGCCGTCCGATGACCCTGCCTCTTTGTTCGAGCTCCTCTTGTTCGAGATGGGGGAGGCGGAAGCTGTGATTGGCCTGCACTCCAAACAATGCGACCGAGAGGTAGAGCGCGTGCAGGATCAACGACACTGCTCGAATCCCCTCGGTGCCTTCGAGGAAGCGGGCTCGCGGCCCGACACGAGGCCCCCGGATGTTCGAAGGTGGAACGGCGCGGGCGAGAGCGTGGGCGCCCCCTGTCATGGCCCCTACTCCTCCGCTGCTCGAGTCACCCCGGAAACCCTCGGTGGTTCAGTCTCGACCTCCAAGATGCGCGGCAAGTGCGCGGAGACCTTCCCCAGCGCATGCCGCACGCCGCTCATGCCGTGTTCCCACAGGCGCGAGTGCCCCACGCACTCACTGCCCGACCGACTGGGGCATCTTCGAGGGCTGCATGGAGACCGTGTAGCACCCTCAAAGAGGTCCTCCGGGCACGGTGCCTTTTGAAGGCGTGGGATAGAGAGGAGGGCTGCTGAGGGGGCCGCCCGAGTTGTGCGATCGAACCCGCTTTCCCGACGACGTCACTGCTCGATCCGACCGAGGAAGCCGGAGATGTCGGCGGCGATCTCGTTGGGATACTCACCGTTGATCGCGTGCGACGCTTCGGAATAGACCTTGACCTCACCGGGCTCGAGCAGCCGACGAGCCGTCTCAGCCCCCTCGGCGGAGTCGTGCATGCCGGAGGCGCCGGCGATGATCGCCAGCACCGGGATGTCCAGCGCGGTGAGTTGCTCTTCGGTGATTCGAACCGGACCCGAGAGCTTCGACGCGTACGACTGCATGCCGGCTTCGATCATCACGGCCACAGGTACGTCCTCGACCGGCGCCCCGTTCGCCGTCCAGCTGGCGAAGCTGTCGCGCCACGCCTTGGGGAACCAGCGCACGCTCGCCGGTATGCTCCGGACGATCGCTTCCACAGAGAGGTTGTTGAAGGTCATGATCGGGTCGAGCACGGTGACACTGGCGATCTTCTCCGGCTGACGGACGGCCAGATTGATCGCCGTCCACCCACCGATCGACATCCCGAGGAGATGGACCTTGCTCTCGGGCAACGCCAGCAGGACTTCGTGCAGCCATCGAGCATGGTCATCAGCGCTGGTGATCGGTCGGGACTGAATGCTCATCCCAGGCTCGCCGAGGAGGTCGATCGTGTAGAGGCTGCGAACACCGAGCAGGGCCGGCATGTTGTCCGCCCAGACAGGTGACGCTGACGCCCTGCCGGGCAACAACAGCAGCGGTACGGCAGCGGGAGCGGCTCCGGCGAAATGATAAACCCGTACCACCCCGTACGACGTGCGGAGGTCGAGCGTCCGATCCGGTTGAGGCATGTCCGCCATCGCGCGGTTGTACGCCACGAGAAAGCGGTCCTGAGACGCTGCGGAGATGAAGTACCCGACCGGAGACGGGCTGCGCAGCGCGAAGCTCATGAGCAGTCCGAGGCCGGCGAGGATGCCTCCGGCGGCGAGCCATCGGCGACGTCGCCGACGCCGGGGATTCGGGTCTGCTTGATCGCTCCACACCGCGCCCATGGATTCCTCCGGCACTCGCAGCATGTACTCGGTCTCCACGAAGTTGAACAGCTTGCTCGTGTCGAACTCGACGGTCCCCGTCCCGGCTGGAAACACCCTCGCGGTGGAGACGCCCGCCGGCGCCGGCCGTCTGTGCCCTGCGACGCCCGGCGCCGGATTTCGACGTCGGCCCTGATTCACAACCTGACTCCCGAGGGGTGAGTGCATCGCTCCAGCCCTCTCGGGCAACCCAGCGTTGGGATGAATGCAACCGCGGACGATTCATTCAGGGGGGAAAACACATGCCGTGGAATGACACGGGCCGCGGCCGGCACCCTACCTAGATTCCGCCTGGAGGCCCCCAGTCATTACCCCGCCAGACACGATGAACTACAACCTCGCGCTCCCGTTCCATCGCAACAGTATCGAGTCCCCGGACAGACTGGCGCTCTCGGCCGATGGCGAAGAGCTGACCTATCGCGAGCTGGCGACACTGGCCCGGCGGGTCGCGCGCGTCCTGGCCACCGCGCTCGATTCTGGTATCCAACATGAGAGGCAATGGCGTGTCGGAATCCTGGCATCGCGTAGCATCGAAGCCTGTATCGGTGTCCTCGGTGCGACATGGTCTGGCGCGACGTATGTCCCCCTGGGCTCGAGACTTCCGGAAGAGCGGCTGCGGACCGTGCTCTCGCTGTGCCACCTCGATGCCCTGATCACCGACGCCGAAGGCGCACGCCTGTTGTCGGAGCGCGTGCTCGAGGCCAGTCCCAACCTGCTCCTCGTGCCGGATCCAGCCGTCCTGAAGAAGACACCCGCGATGCACGGCAAGCGCATCCATGGGCTCCGGGCGTTGCCGGATGCCAGGGCGCTCGATGCCCCCGCCCACGTGTCGGCGGACGATCTGGCCTACATCGAGTTCACCTCGGGAACGACCGGTGTTCCGAAAGGGGTGATGATCTCCGCGGGAGCGGTCCATCACTACCTGACGGTGATGATGGACCGCTACAGGTTCACGCCCGAAGACCGTCTCCCCGAGACCTGCGAGCTGAACTTCGACGTCTCGGTCCACGACATGTTCCTGACCTGGGGCGCTGGCGCGTCGCTGCATGTGCTGCCGCGCAACCAGATCATGAACTCGGTCAGGTTCATCCGTGACAAGCAGTTGACCGTCTGGGTCTCCGTTCCATCGATCATCGGGTTGGCGCAGCGGACACGGGCGCTGCGCCCGGGCGTGCTCCCCAGCCTCCGCTGCTCGATGTTTGGCGGTGAACCCCTGTCGGTGGCCGCCGCGAGGGCGTGGGCGGAAGCGGCGCCCAATAGCGTGATTGACAACCTCTATGGGCCCACCGAAGCCACCGTCACCTGCACGGCACTGTGCTACAGCACGCATCCCATCCAGACCCCCGGGCGGGATGTGATCGCGATCGGCATGCCCTTGCCCGGTACGCGAGTGGCGATCGTCGACGAGTCACTGAACTTCCTCGGTCCCGGCCAGGAGGGAGAGCTGGCGGTTGGCGGGCCACAGCTCGCGCGAGGCTACCTGGGAGCGCCCGAGCTCACGGCGTCCCGGTTTCCGACGATCGATGGCAGACGTTGGTACCTGACGGGCGACCTTGCCCGCCGCGACGAAGCCGGTTGCCTGCATCACCTTGGCCGCGTCGATCATCAGGTCAAGATCCTGGGCAACCGGGTGGAGTTGGAGGAAGTCGAGGCGCACCTGCGCGCCGTCACCCAGGCCGGGTTCGTGGCCGCGCTGGCCTGGCCCATCCAACAAGGAGCCGCCCGGGGAATCGTCGCTTTCGTCAGCGGCGAGATGCCTCCCGTGCGGGATGTCCTCGCCCGGATGACGCAGCGGCTGCCGGAGTACATGGTTCCTCATCGCATCGAGCGGCTCTCCGACATGCCGCTCAGCCCGAACGGGAAGGTCGATCGCAAACAACTGCGGAGCCTGCTCGAGGCGGAGAGCCGATGAGCGCCACCCTGACTTCCAGCGCGGCTGTTCCGGCGAAGGCACCGGAGAGCGGGCAACCCGGCATCCGGCGCCTCTTCGCGATGGAGGCCAACGCCCGGATCGTCGAGTTCGCGCGGACGACCCTCGGCCGCCTGCTGATCATCCTGGGCTTCGGGACGCTGCTGTCCCTTCAATACTCCTGGCGGTACTGGCTTCCGGTGATGCTCGGCGCCGCCGCATGCGCGTATGTCGCGGAGCATCGGATGAAGCTGGTCGCGTTATCGACCTTCGCCGTGCTCGCGCTCGATCCCTTGTGGTTCAACTCGCTCGACGCCGTGAAGGGACTGGCGAAGAACGCGGGCATCGAACATCCGAAGGCCGTTCCCTTCCTGGGGTATGGCGCCACGCTCTCGGTCTTCGGGCTCGCGACCGCGCTGCTGGCGCTCCGCCAGCGGTTCAGCGACTCGAAGCTCGCGCATCGGCCGGTACTTCTGTTGCTGGGAATCTTCTCGCTCCTCGTGGCGGCCGCGACCGCCACCACGGGCCATGTCGAAGGAATCGCGTTGTGGGCGCTGGCCATGACGCTGGGGGCCTACTTCTGGTTCATCTGCTACGCACTACACGACCAGGGCTCCAGGAAACCGGTCTCCGTGGTCGAGCACCTCGGACTGTTCCGGCCGTTCTGGGGCTCGACCAGCGTTTCCTTTGGAAAGGGCGCGGCCTATCTGGCGAGATTCGAGGCCAGGACCGCCGAGGAGCTGGCGGTGACCCAGCTCAAGGGCCTCAAGCTGCTGCTCTGGGCGCGCGTGCTCCTGTACGCCCGGGAGGCCTGGAGCACCCTTGTCCACCAGGAGCTGGGTATTCCCTGGTTCGCCGAGGCCATCGCCTGGCTCACCGGGGGAAGGAGCTTCAGTCCATGGACCGGCTGGGCGAGCCTGGTGCTCTCCAGCGTCGACCTCGCCCTGGGGATGGCGATCTTCAGCCATACGATCATCGGCTCGGCCCGGATCGCGGGATTCCGGCTGCCGCGGAACATGTGGCGTCCCCTGGAGGCACGCTCGCTCGCGGAGTTCTGGAACCGGTATTACTTCTACTTCAAGGAGTTGCTGGTCGACTTCTTCTTCTATCCGACCTTCCTGCGGTGCTTCAAACGTCACCCCCGGTTGCGGCTCTTCTTCGCCACCTTCATGGCCGCCGGAGTGGGCAACGCGCTCTTCCACTTCATGAGGGAGATCGACGAGGTCATCAAGCACGGCTGGTATGGCGCGGTGGCTGGATACCAGAGCTACCTGTTCTATTGTCTGGTTCTGGCGCTGGGGGTGGGGATCTCACAGAGCCGCCAGAGGAAGAGTCGACCCGGCGGTTCGTTCGTCAGGCATTGGGTGCTCCCTTGCACCGGAGTCTGGTTCTTCTTCCTGGTTCTGTATGTCTTCGGACATGAAGACAGAACGCTCTCCCTGTCGGAACGCTTCAGATTCCTGTTCTTCATCTGTGGAGGGACGCATGAGCGGTGATGCGAAACAGAGAATCCGGGGCTTCATCGCCGGCCTGGTGGAGGGGCATGCCGGCAACACGGTCTTCTCGGACTCCGAATCGCTGTTCCAGAGCGGACGACTGGACTCGATGTCGGCCGTGGAGCTGGTGACGTTCCTCGAAACGGAGTTCGGCATCGATTTCGCCAACGTCGACTTCGACATCGCGATGCTCGATTCGGTCGATTTGATCGAAGGATTCGTCGCCCCGATGCTGCGTCCAGCGGCGGGAGGCATGTCGGCCAGGCGTTGAGAGGGAGCGACGCGGAGACGCCTGAACGCCGCCCTGCTTGGCAACGGACCCCCCTTGTACACAACCACAGTCATTCGCTCTTTACTGTACTGATCGCAATGCGTGGGGGGCGGTCCCCCCAGCCCCAGGTGCCCGGTGATTGGCACCTCAAAGGGCCCCGGGTTCCGAGAACCCGAGACCCTTGAAAGATGCTGGTGGACCGAGGTCAGCGCTTCGGGGGAAGGACGTTGGCCGGGAAGTCCCCCATCATGTTTCCTGGAACCACATAGTTACAGACGACATACGTTTCGAACCACCTGGCGCCTTTCCCCTGGACGATGGCACAGCCGAGCCTGGTGCTGTTCTTCCAGACAACCTGCGTGAAGTGGCCGGTGGTGCTAGAGAAACCAGGGTTCGAGAAATTGTAATCCTTGATCTCGTTGTACCAGGATTCGACGGCGGCGGCGGCGGCCTTCTCCCCACCAGGCAACGCCCCTGATGTCGCACCCCAATAGAGGTTCTCACCGTGATCCTGGAGCCCTGCGTGGCCATGGGAGAGGCCGTCCCTCTGCGAGACAAGGTTCGCGCGGCTCTTCGCGTAGTTCGCGACCGCGGCATCCCACTTCATGGGAGGAACGCCATGCTTCGCGCGGAGCTTGTTGTGTACGGCGAGGATCTGCGCCTCGAAGGCTTTGACTCTGGCCGCATCCGGCATCGGGAGGGGTGCGCGCGCGAATGCACTGGGAGCGATGAGCACCAGCAGGGTGATCAAGGTCAACACGACACGATGGGCACGCATGGTCTGTAGCTCCTGGTGGGCAATGGACGACGACTCCAACCCACCCACCTACCACACCGTCAGCGAGGCGGGCATCCGGCCTCAGCCGCCACGCTCGCCTCCTCCGCTCCCGCTTCGGGAGTGGGCTGCTGGGGGTGGCGGGGGGCAAGCGTGGCCGTGCCAACTCTGGCGGTGCTGCAAATCGTGGTGCTGGAGGTGGTGGCGCTGCGCCGGGCCAGGCCAAGGCTGGAGCCGCTCCCGGGGATGCGGGAATGCGCGCAGAAACAGCTGCCGCGGTCTCCTTGGAAGTGGAGCTTGCGCGGGCCGAGGGGGCGCCGCGCTACGGCTTCCACTCACCCGCCACCTGCCGGGTGGCGACGTTGAGGCGGTTCCAGACGTTGATGTTGGCGATCGCGAGGACCAGGGCCGCAAGCGCCGGCTCGTCGTAGTGCCGGGCGGCCTCCTTCCAGAGCTCGTCGGGTACCGGATCCGCCCGGTCGCTGAGGCGGGTGAGGGCCTCGGCCAGCGCCAGCGCGGCGCGTTCGGCGTCGTTGAAGTAGGGCGCGTCCCGCCAGGCCGCCACTGCGAGGATGCGCTCGTCCGTTTCGCCCGCCTTCTTGAGCAGGCGAGGGTGCCCGTCAACGCAGACGCTGCAGCCATTGATCTGACTGGCTCGCAGATGGACGAGCTCGAGCGTCCGATACGGCACGCCGCCCTTTTCCACGGACGCCCCCAGGGCCTGCAGGGCCTTCATGGCGTCAGGAATGAGCATCGCGGGGTTCTTCATTCGTGCTTGCATGAGTGTCTTCCTTCGGGTGTTCCAGGGGTCATCAGGTGCTTCAGTGGTATGTAGGATCGCGACGAGGGAATGTGACCGGTGACCGGAAAAAGGGTTGGCCGGGTGATTCGAGGCGCGTGGAGCGTCACGTCCCCGCCTTCGCGAGCGCGTAGGCACCGATCCTCGCCGCCGCCGGCTCGCCCGTCACGGCTCCGAGAACGCGGCTCGCGGGCCGGAGAGCCCACGACGTGACAGCGAGCCCGAGGATCACGAGCGGAACGATCACCTTCACCGCCGGATCGCCCACCGCGGCGTGCGAGAACGCCGCCCCGGAGAGGGCAAACGCGATGCCGGCGTAGGCCCACTCCTTCAGACGGGGTAGCCGTGGCGCGAGGAGGACGAGGCCGCCGAGCACCTTCCACGCCCCGAGAATGGTGGCGAAGTAGGCCGGGTAACCGAGCTCGGCCAGTCCCCGCAGCGGGACTTCGGCATGGGACAGATTGGCCGCGCCTCCCGAGAGGATGCAGAGCGCGGTGAGGGTGGTGGCCATCCAGTAGACGGCGCCGCGGGCGTTCATCAGGGTCATCCGTGACTGCATGAGTGCTCTCCTCCGGAAGGATTCCGGTGTCGTTGCGGAACTGGACTGCCGGGCATCCGCCTGCCCGTCACATCCGGCTGGTGTTCTTTCGTTCGTCACCGCTATGTAGAAATGCGACGAGGGAATGTGACGGATGGACGAAAAAAACGGGTTGGCGGAGCGGTTCGAGTCCCACAGACCCCACCTGCGGGCCGTGGCCTACCGGATGCTCGGCTCACGGAGTGAGGCGGACGATGCGGTGCAGGAGTCCTGGCTCCACCTCACCCGCGCGGACACGAGCGGAATCGAGAACCTGGGGGGATGGCTGACGACGGTCGTCGCGCGCGTGTGCCTGGGCATGCTGCGCTCGCGGACGTCCCGGCACGAGGAGCCTCAGGGCGCGCAGGTACCCGAGCCGATCTCGAGCGACAAGGACGGGAGCAACCCCGAGACCGACATGCTCCAGGCGGACTCGGTCGGTCTCGCGCTGCTCGTGGTACTCGAAAAGCTCGTTCCCGCCGAGCGGGTCGCGTTCGTGCTGCACGACATGTTCGCCGTGCCCTTCGAGGAGATCGCTCCCATCGTGGGACGCTCTCCGGCCGCGGCGAGACAGCTCGCGAGCCGCGCGCGCCGCCGGGTACAGGGAGCAGACGCGGTTCCCGACGTCCCCCTCACCCGCCAGCGAGAAGTCGTCGACGCCTTCCTCGCGGCCTCGCGCGCCGGTGACTTCGACGCGCTTCTCGCGGTGCTCGACCCGGAGGTGGTGCTCCGAGCCGACAGCACGGCCGTGTCCTTCGGTTCACAGAGCGAGCTCCGCGGTGCGCATGCCGTGGCCAACAACTTCAAGGGGCGCGCCCAGGCCGCACGGCCGGCGCTCGTGAACGGAGACGTGGCAGCCGTGTGGGCTCCGGGCGGAAAGCCGCGTGTCGTCATCGACATCACGGTGGCGCACGGGAAGATCGTCGAAATCAACCTGCTCGCCGACCCCGAGCACCTTCGCCAGCTCGACCTGGCGATCCTCGATGCCTGACGAGCCAGGCGGCGTTGCGGCGCGAGCCTGCGGAGTCTTGAAACCCTGCCACGAGCCGGTGTGCTGGTGCAGGGGCTTGCCGTTGCGCTCCTCGAGGAACCACCCGAAGCCATAGGGATGGGAGGCGCCGCTATCGAGCTTCACGGGCGCTGGCCGCCTCGGCGGCGCGGAGCGTGAGCTCATCCTTCAGGGACGCGTACTTTCGCTGCCGAAGCCGCATACGTATTCCTTCCAATGTCACACGCTTGTTGCCGTTCGTGGATGTGCTGGGCCCGAGGTGGCAACCACGTACGTATTGACACATCGGCACTCGATTCGAGAAAATCAATCAAATCATGAAATACGAAAAATTTTCCAATTTTGATGTACTGCCTGATCGTTCCCTGGAAAGGCCTCGCCCACGTCTGGTCTGGCGGTCGGGGCGAGCCGGGGTGCCGGTCTTCATGTTGGCGCTCGCCGCGACCACGCTGACGTTGTCCTCTGCCCCAGCCCTGGCCCAACCGCCCGAGCAGATCGTCAATGGCACCTTCGACTCCGGCCATGCTCCCTGGTGGGGTACCAGCAACATCACTCTCGACTCCAGCGGCGGCGAACTTTGCACGGACATCCCCGGGGGGACCGTGAACCCCTGGGACGTGATCATCGGCCAGGACAACGTTTCTCTCGTCGCCGGAGAGACGTACCGGTACAGCTTCGTGGCCACCGCGACGTCTGACTTCTCTGGCAGGGCGCTGATCCAGCTCCCCGCCGACCCGTGGACGCAGTACCTGGCTGTCTATCCGCAGCTGACCGCGGAGGCCAACACGTACACGTACACCTTCACCTCGCCGGTGAGCCTGCCCAACGCGCAGGTTGCCTTTCAGATGGGCGGCAGTGCCACGCCGTGGCGCTTCTGCGTCGACAACGTGTCCCTGACGGGGGGCGCCCCGCCTGATGTCTACAAGCCGGACACCGGTCCCCGGGTACGGGTCAACCAGGTGGGCTATCTCACCCACGGTCCGAAGAACGCGACGGTTGTCACCGAGGCCACGACCGCGCTGCCGTGGCGGCTCGTCAACGGCTCCGGCACGGTGGTGGCGAGCGGTCTGAGCACTCCTCGCGGCGTGGACGTCAGCTCTGGCCAGAACGTCCACTCCATCGACTTCAGCGGGTACGTCGTGGCTGGAGCCGGATACACCCTGGTTGCCGACGGTGAGACCAGCCGCCCGTTCGATCTCGGCGGCAATCTCTACGGTCAGCTGCGCGACGACGCATTGAAGTTCTACTACCCGCAGCGCAGTGGCATCGAAATCCTCGAGAGCTTGAGGCCGGGCTACGCCCGTCCCGCCGGTCACGTCGGGGTCGCGCCGAACACGGGTGATACGGCCGTGCCGTGTCAGCCAGGCGTCTGTGATTATACGCTCGACGTGTCCAGTGGCTGGTACGACGCGGGCGACCATGGGAAGTATGTGGTCAACGGCGGCATCTCGGTCTTCCAACTCATGAATGCGTTCGAGCGGGCGAAGTTCGCCCGGACCGCGCAGCCGTTCACGGACGGTCAGCTCGCCATCCCGGAGAGCGGGAATGGTGTGCCAGACATCCTCGATGAGGCGCGCTGGGAGATGGAGTTCCTGCTCCGCATGCAGGTGCCCGCGGGTCAGCCGCTGGCCGGCATGGTCCACCATAAGGTGCACGACGATTCATGGACCGGCCTGCCGCTGCTGCCCCACCTGGACCCCAAGCGGCGCGAGCTGCACCCGCCGTCGACGGCCGCGACACTCAACCTCGCCGCGACCGCAGCGCAGGCGGCGCGCCTGTTCGCCCCCTACGACCCGGCCTTCGCGCAGCGGAGTCTGACGGCGGCACGGACGGCGTGGGCCGCGGCGGTCGCTCACCCGGCGATCTACGCCAACCCGTCCGATAACATCGGCGGAGGCGCGTACGAAGACTTCGATGTCAGGGACGAGTTCTATTGGGCCGCCGCGGAGCTCTTCCTGACCACCGGTGAGGCGCGGTTCCGTGACTTCGTGCTGGGTTCGCCGATGCACACCGCTGACATCTGGACCGAGCAGGGCATCTCCTGGGGGGCGGTCGCCGCGCTGGCACGCATGGACCTGGCGATGGTGCCGAGCAACCTGCCGGATCGTGCCGCGGTGCGGCAGTCCGTCGTGGCGGGCGCCACGAAGTACCTGAACACACTCAACGCTCATCCGTACGGGCTGCCCTATGCGCCCGCCGACAACATGTTCGTATGGGGCTCCTCCAGCCAGGTCCTCAACAACATGGTTGTCATGGCGACCGCGTATGACATCACCGGCGACAAGCGCTTCGTGGAGGGTGTCGCGCAGGGCATGGACTACATCCTGGGCCGCAACGCCCTGAACATCTCCTACGTCACCGGCTACGGTGAGGTGAGCTCGCGGAACCAGCACAGCCGGTGGTATGCGCACCAGCTCAACCCGGCTCTGCCCCACCCGCCACGGGGCTCTTTGTCGGGTGGTCCGAACTCGTTCATCCAGGATCCGATCGCCCAGCAGAAGCTGACGGGCTGTGTGGCCCAGTTCTGCTACATCGACGACATCGAGTCGTATGCCACGAACGAGCTGACCATCAACTGGAACGCCCCTCTGGCCTGGGTCGCCGCGTTCCTCGCCGGTCAGGGTGACGGGGCGGCCGAGCCCGCCGCTTCCTGTCAGGTCAGCTATGTCAAACAGGACGAGTGGAGTGATGGCTTCAACGTCCAGGTCACCCTCCGCAACACCGGAGCCAGCGCGATCAACGGCTGGACCCTGCGCTGGTCGTTCCTGGGTGGACAGACCGTCACCCGCGCGTGGAGCGTGAACGCCAGCCAGTCCGGCGCCACGGTCAGCGCGACCCACCTGCCATGGAACGCCCACATCCCACCTGGCGGAGCGGTTTCCTTTGGCTTCATCGGAGCTCCGGCGATGGGGGCGAATCCCGACCCGGCGCTGTTCACCTTGAACGACGCCGTCTGCCTTATCCGGTGAGAGAGCCCCAACGCCATTCGGGGACCCCGAAGCCGCATGGGGTCCCGGATGAGAGGGCGGAAGCTGTCCTGACGTCAGGTGCCCTGGCGGGCCGGGGCGGGGGCCGGCACGCGCGCCCCCCGGATGCCGTCGAAGGCGTAGAGCGCCACCGCCGTCCACAGGCAGGCGAAGGTGATGGCATGGCGCGAGGTGAAGGTCTCACCGTAGACGAGCACCGCCAGGGCGAGCTGCAGCGTGGGCGACAGGTACTGGATGATGCCCAGCGTCGAGTAGCGCAGCCTCCGCGCGGCCAGGGCGAACCACAGCAGGGGCAGCGCGGTGGCCACGCCGCTGCCCACCAGCAGCAGGGTTTCTCGCGGGGTGGAGCCCAGCACCGGCTGCTCCCAGCCGCCCAGCAGCAGCAGGCCGAGCCCCACGGGTGTCGCCAGTCCCGTCTCCACCACCAGCCCCGTGAGTGACTCCACCGGCGCCAGTTTGCGCACCAGTCCATACAGGCTGAAGGAGCCCGCCAGCGCCAGCGCCACCCACGGCACCAGTCCCAGCCCCATCGCCAGATTGAGCACCCCCAGGGTGGCCAGCGCCACCGCCCCCACCTGCAGTCCGCGCAGCCGCTCGCCCAGGAGGAGCCGGGCCAGCACGATGTTGACCAGGGGGTTGATGTAGTAGCCCAGGCTCGCCTCCATCATCCGGCCGCTGTTGACGGCCCAGATGTAGAGGCCCCAGTTGAGGGAGATGAGGGTGGTGGTGAGCAGCAGTGCCGCCAGGGCTCGGCCGTTGCGCAGCACGCCGAGAATCTCGGACCAGCGCCGGCGCAGCGTCAGCAGCCCCGCCACGAAGAGGAACGACCACACCACGCGGTGGCACACCAGCGCCACGGGTGGCACGTGGGACAGCTGCTTCCAATAGAGGGGGAAGCACCCCCAGGACACATAGGCCCCGAAAGCATAGGCAAAGCCCGACAGACGCCCGGCCGCCGGAGAGTCGCTGGACATGGTGCTCGCTTCTTTCTGCCCCCTGGCGCCGCGCTACATACCAGCGGTCCGGCTCGGGTGCAGCGTCATCGCACCCGCCCCAGGTCACATCCATCATGCCCGCACAGCGCGTCTTGACATCATGCATCATGACGGCAAGTGTGCCGCTCCCGTGTGTTTCCGGTCGCGCGGCGTTCCCTCCGGCTCCCCTCTGCGCTCCGGTGATGGGAGGCCTCACGGTACAGGGGCGATTGGGGAGGGGCCGGAGTGGTCGTGGTGTGTGATCGAGCTTCGTGACGTGAGCAAGGTGTACGGGCGAGACGTAGCGGCGTTGCGGAACGTCTCCCTGCGGGTCGCTCCCGGAGAGGTGTACGGCGTGCTCGGACAGAGCGGCGCTGGCAAGTCCACGCTCATCCGCTGCGTCAACCTCCTGGAGCGTCCCACTTCCGGCCAGGTGTGGGTGGATGGCCGCGACATGATGGCCCTGGATCCTCGGGAGCTCCGTCAGGCCCGGCAAGGCATCGGGATGATCTTCCAGCACTTCAATCTCTTCTCCTCGCAGACGGTGGCCGGCAACGTCGCCTATCCGCTCGAGGTGGCGGGCTGGGAGCGAGCGCGCATCCGTGAGCGTGTGGGCGAGCTGCTGGAGCTGGTGGGACTGTCGGACAAGGCCCGGGCCTACCCCGCGCAATTGTCCGGGGGCCAGAAGCAACGGGTGGGCATCGCCCGGGCCCTGGCGCCGCGGCCCCGCCTCCTGCTGTCCGATGAGGCCACCTCCGCCCTGGATCCCGAGACGACACGCTCGGTGCTGGAGTTGCTGAGGAACATCAACCGGCAACTGGGCCTCACCATCCTGCTCATCACCCACCAGATGCAGGTGGTGAAGGACATCTGCGACTCGGTGGCGGTGCTGGAGCGGGGGCAGCTGGTGGAACAGGGCAAGGTGCTGGAGCTGCTCGTGCGGCCGGGCACGCGGTTGCACGAGCTGTGCTACGCACCGTTCGCCGCGCGGGACTGGCGGGTGAGCCCCGGAGGCCGGCTGGTGGAGGTGAACTTCAGTGGCGAGCGAGCCACCCAACCCGTCGTGACCCTCATGGCACGCCGCTTCGGTGTGGATGCGAACCTCCTGGAGGGCTCCTTGGAGCGAGTCGCCGGAACCCAGGTGGGCCGGCTCCTCTTCGAGCTCACCGGGACACAGGAGGCGATGGAGCAGGCGCTCCAGTTCCTCCGGGAGCAGGGCCTGGCGCCCGAGGTGCACGCCCATGTCTGACGAGTTGCTGCAATCGCTGTGGGTCGCCACCGTCGAAACGCTCTACATGACCTCGGTGGCCGCCGTGCTGGTCCTGTTGGCGGGGTTGCCGTTGGGGGTGCTGCTCGTCATCACGGACCGGGGCGGGTTATGGGAGAGGCCGCTGTTGAACCGGGTGTTGGGAACGCTCGTCAACGTGGGCCGCTCCGTCCCCTTCATCATCCTCATGGTGGCCATCGTCCCACTGACCCGCCTGCTGGTGGGCACCACGATCGGCACCACCGCGGCCATCGTGCCCCTGGTGGTGGCGGCCATCCCCTTCATGGGGCGTGTGGTGGAGCAGAGCCTGCGGGAGGTCGAGCATGGGCTGGTGGAGGCCGCCATCGCCATGGGCTCCACACACCGCCAGGTCATCCTCCGCGTCCTCATTCCCGAGGCCCTTCCATCGCTCATCCGCGGCACGGCGCTGATGATCATCAGCCTGCTGGGCTACAGCGCCATGGCGGGGGCCGTGGGCGGAGGTGGACTGGGTGACCTCGCGGTCAAGTACGGATACATGCGCTTCCGCACGGACGTCATGCTGGGGTGCCTGGTGGTACTGCTGGTGCTCGTGCAGCTCGTCCAGTTCGTCGGCGATGGCTTCGCCGCCCGCTTCAACCACACGGCTTCCCGCTCCGTTCGCGCCCGCGACTGATTCACTCCCCGAGGATCCAACCATGAAGAACCCTCTCCAACTGCTGCTCCTCACGCTCCTGCTCTCCCCGGTGGCGCTGCTGCCCGGTTGCAAGAAGTCGGATCCCCCCGCCCCCGAGGGCAAGGGTGCCCGCACGTTGAAGGTGGGCGTCAACCCCGTGCCCCACGGGGAGATCCTGCGCGTGGCCGTCCCCCTGGCCGCGCGCGAGGGGGTCCGCGTCGAGGTGGTGGAGTTCACCGACTACATCCAGCCGAACATCGCGCTGGCGGACAAGCAATTGGACGCCAACTACTTCCAGCACGTGCCCTACCTCGAACGCTTCAACGCCGATCGCAAGCTGGAGCTGGTCAGCGTGGGCGCGGTGCACCTCGAGCCACTGGCGCTCTACTCCACCCGGCACGCGAGCATCGAGGAGCTACCCGAGGGCGCGCGGGTGACCATTCCGGCCGATCCCACCAACGGGGGCCGGGCGCTGCAATTGCTGGCCCAGAAGGGACTGCTCCGCCTGAAGGAAGGCGTGGGCGCCGCCGCGACGGTGAAGGACGTGGTGGACAACCCCCGGCGGCTGGAGCTTCGGGAAATCGATGCCGAGCAGCAACCGCGCACCCTGGAGGACGTGGCCGCCGCCGTCATCAATGGCAACTACTTCCTCGAGGCCCAGAAGAACCTCCGGCTGGATGCCAAGGTGCTCGCCATCGAATCCGCCAAGGGCAACCCCTATGCCAACGTGCTCGCCGTCCGGAAGGGCGACGAGGCACGGCCCGAGGTGCGCACGTTGATGAAGGCGCTTCAATCCGAGGAGGTGCGACGCTACATCGAGTCCACCTATCGTGGAGTGGTGATTCCGGCTTTCTAGGCGGCCCACCTGAACCGTCAGGCCCGGCCAGCCACCTTGGCTGCCCACCACCGAAGCCCCACGAAGAGGAAGCGCCAATCCTTCAGGAACTCGGGAGGCTTGCCCTCGAAAGCGTGGCCCACGAACTGGAAGGTCCAGCCCACCACGAAGAGGCTGGCGGGGACCTTCCAGAGTCCTGGGACGAAGGGCGCGACAACCGCGAACGGCACCGAGGCGGCGATCATCGGAATGCCGAGGGTGTGACAGAAGCGATTGACCGAGTGGGTATGGCTCTTCGAGTAGGCCGCGATCCACTCCGCCGACGTGCGATTGCCGAGCATGCGCTCACGCTAAGCACGGCCTGGAATGACAGGCGGACCGCGCCCGAAAGCCAGGCCGTGCCTCTAGCTGGCAGGCATGAGCATTCCCCGCACGGCCCCCTCTATTTGACCACCTCCACCGTGGCCGTGGCGCTCGCCGCGAGGCCAAAGTCCTCCTGATGGAGTTGCAGGTCCACGGTGTGGCGCCCGGATGCGCTCACGGGAATGGACTTCGTCATCGTGAAGGTGAAGGCGCCGCCTGGAGGGAGGTTCACGCCCCAATCGGACCAGGCCGTCTCCCACGCCGCCGGCTGGGTGGACACGAAGTCGTACCAGACCCAATTGCACGAAGCGGAGTCGTTGTTGGTCACGTCCACCGTCCAGGTGACCGACGTGCCCGGGGCCGCCGTCACCGTGCCCGGCGAGAGCCTGAGCGTGGGGGGCGACGGAATGCAGCGCTCGACGATCTTCATCATGCTCGTCCCCTGCACCGTGTAGCCATCGCGGGTGACGTCCACTCCCACGGTGTAGAGCCCTGGCTCCACGCGATAGGGCACATACGTCTGGAGGGTCACGTAGGCCGTGCTCGACGCGGCGATCGTGAGCTGCGCGGGCAGCGGGTCGGAGCTCCATCCGTCCGGGATGATGGCGCCGAGTTGGAAGCGGCTCGGGCCGCACCCCGTCGAATCCTTGTTCGTGAGGGCGATTTCGAACTCCGGCCGGCCTCCGGGCGAGTCGGTGGCCGAGAAGGAAGTCACCCTCACCTCGGGAGGCGCCCGCACACACGGCTTGTCGCCATACCGGACGTGCACCGTGAGTCCCGCGGATGTCGCCGAGCCCACCGTCACGGAGAGGTTGCTGTACGGGTCGTCCCAGGTCCTTCCCGGCAGCAGGGCCGGGTCGCTCCAGGACGTGGTCTCCGGCGTGAAGTCGACCAGGTCCGAGCCATCCCTCGTCACCTCGTCTTCGTAGTGCACGAGCGCGCCGCCGAATACCTGGGGAGCCAGTGTCTCATCGTAGGGGCCCACGGGTTGGCGGTATTCCAGCCACAGCCAACCGCCGCTCGTGGAACCACGGCGCACCTTGAGGGCCTTCAGCCCTCCGGATGACACCACGGGCGCGAGCGTGAAGGTGCCGTCCACGCCATCCACCTCGGCCACGGAGGCCGGCTCCAACCAGCCGATGCGTGCCTTGTCCTGTACCGAGTAGTGACCCAGGTTCCAGTAGCCCATGGTGGAGAAGAGGTTCCCGTACTCGGTGAGGACCCCCTGGGCGCCAAGGTATCCGAGCGGCTCCGCACCGAAGTCGCGCGAGCGCGCGTGATTCAGCGAGAGGTTGTGTCCTGCCTCGTGCGTCACCAACTCCACGGCCCTGTCGTGTTGGCCCATGAACCTGGCGACGAGCCATGCAGTGGACCCGGAGACCGTGCCGTCCGGCGTCGGCAACGCGCCGCAGGACAGCGTGGCCAGCCCCGCGTAGAAACAACCCTCCTCGGGCTCGGGGTGGACGATGAAGATGCGGTCATACCGGGTGAAGTCCACGTCCGCGTCCGCCGCCCGCAGGGCCGCGCTTCGCATGGCATCGGTGTCGTTACAGGAATAGGCACGGTCCAGCGTGTACCAGCCCACCACGTCACCCGTCGTGCTGGTGCGGCCCTCGGACACCTCCTGCCAGAAGCCGGCCAGCGAACGACGCGTGGTGGAAAAGAAGACCTCCCGCATCCCTTCCGGAGTGATGGCCGGGACCGGCATGCCCGGGAACGCCGCCAGGATGACCAGGCTGCGTTGCACACCCGTGACGCCACAGGTCCCGGCCGCGGCGTGAAGGGCCGCCGCATGGGTGTCCACCTCGACCTCCTCGGCGACGAGCTGATGGCCCACCCGCCGCCCGCGAAGCCTCAGTTTCAATCCACTGCGTAGCCCCTCCGGCGCTCCCCGGCTGAAGACCACCGGGTGACGCTGGTTCCCCTCGATGAGGAAATACGCCAGGCGCGACTCCCGGAGCGACGGAGAATCCACCACGAGGACCTCCAACTCCCCTTCCCACTCCTCTCTCGGAACCACCTCGTCCGCGCGCGGTGCAGCGCCCCCATGCTCCTGGGGAGAGGACACCTGCGTGCTACAAGCCGCGAGCCACATCGCGGCGACCATGCTCCACATCCGGGACATTTCGCCTCCAGCCAACGGCGGCCCGGCACGAAGACACACCCGGTGACCGCCGCGCGCCTTCTGCCCCCGATCGCGCACGGTTGCAACGTTCCTTGGTAATGTCGCTTCCGGACTCAAAAGGGGGATTCTCGTGCTCGCGACTCGCTTCACCGAACTCGTGGGATGCCGTGTACCGATTCAATCCGCGGGCATGGGCGCCGTGGCCACGCCCGAGCTGGTGGGGGCGGTCTCGGAGGCGGGCGGGCTGGGCATGCTCGGTGCTCCACTGCTCACAGCGGCGGAGCTCGCCGAGGCGCTGGAGCACCTGCGCGCCCGGAAGGTCGGCCCCGTGGGGGTGACCTTCATCATCTCCTTCCTCGAACGGGCCTGTGTCGAGGTGGCGGCCTCACGCGCGAAGGTGGTCGAGTTCTCCTTTGGTCCGCCGGACCGGGGCCTCGTGGACCTCGTCCACGCGGGTGGGGCGCTGGCGTCCTGGCAGGTGGGCTCCCGCGAGGAGGCGCTGGCAGCCGTCGAGGCGGGGTGTGACTTCATCATCGCCCAGGGCGTCGAGGCCGGGGGGCACCTGACGGGGCGCATGAGCCTATTCGCCCTGCTGGAGGAGGTGCTCGACGTGGTGAAGGTTCCCGTGCTGGCCGCAGGCGGTATCGGCTCTGGGCGGACGATGGCCGCCGCGCTGGCCGCGGGCGCCTCCGGGGTGCGGCTCGGCACACGCTTCGTGGCCTCGCGAGAGGCCAACATCCACCCGATCTACGCCGAGAAGCTCCTCCAGGCGCGCGCGAAGGACACCGTCTTCACGAATGCCTTCGACCTGATGATGCCGGGCATCCCGCACCGGGTCCTCCGCTCGTGCATCGAGGCAGCCGAGGCCTTCCAGGGGGACGTCACTGGCGAGCTCGTGATGGGCAACCTGCGGATGCCCCTGCCACGCTGGTCCGTACCGAGCCCGACGCGGCAGACCACGGGCGCCATCGAGGCCATGGCACTCTACGCGGGGGAGTCGGTGAGCGCGGTGAAGTCCCTCCAGCCCGCCGCGGAGATCGTGAAGGAGTTGGCCGAGCAGGCCGAGCAGCACTTGCGCCAGGCGGCCAGGCGCCTGGGTCAGGGGAGCTGACGCCCGCGGGTGGGGGCTGGGCCGGAGGGGCCGAGGAGAAACGCCTCACGCGCCGGAGCGCCGCTCCCCTACCCTCTCCCACGGAGGCGAGCCCGCGTATTGCTCCGCGAGGAAGGAGACGAAGGCCCTCACTTTTGAGGGCACCAGCCGCCCCGGCGGATGCACCGCGAAGATGCCGGTGTCAGGCACGGACCACCCCTCCAGCACCCGCACGAGCCGCCCGGCGCGCAGGTCCTCCGCGATGAGGAACGTGGCCAGCACGGTGACGCCACAACCCGCCACTGCCGCCTGCCGCAGCGCCTCGGCGTTGTCCGCGACGAGCGCCGGGCGGCCTCGCGCGGTCACCTGCTCCTCCCCTCTCCGAAGGTTCCACGACTGACCGTCCGATAGCAGGCTGAAGTAGAGACACGCGTGGTGCGCGAGGTCCTCCGGCTTCGCCAGCGGCCGCCGGCCCCGGAGGTAGGAAGGGGCCGCGACGAGGAGGCGGTGGTTCGTCGCGAGCCGGCGCACCACGAGGCTGGAGTCCGTGAGCGCGCCGATGCGGATGGCCACGTCGAACCGCTCCTGCACGAGGTCCACGTAGCGGTCCATGAACGAGAACTCCAGCCCGATGCGCGGGTAGCGGCGCAGGAAGTCCGGCAGCAGCGGCGCCACCTGGAGTTGGCCGAACAGGTTGGGCACGGCCACCCGCAGCCGCCCCCGGGGTTCCTCCGCCAGGCCCGAGACGAGCGCATCCGCGTCCTCCACGCGGGTGAGCACATCGGTGCACCGCTCCAGGTACAGCGTCCCGGCTTCCGTCAGCGACACGTGACGCGTGGTGCGCCGCAGGAGCGCGGTGCCCAGCGCGTCCTCCAGCCGGGCGATGCGCCGGCTCAGGGTGGAGGCGCTGATGCCCAGCTCGCGCGCCGCGTCCACGAAGCTCAGCGCCCGCGCCACCGCCGTGAAGCCGAGCATGTCCTCCAGCCGGTCCCTCAGTGCCACGCGATCCATGCCCTGCTCCTCCGCATTGTTGCGCGCGGTGCAAGAGTCTAGTGCGGCGCCCCGCGATGATGGGACGAAAGCCCTGGGCTACTTGTGCACCACACGCATCGGAGAGCACGAGGGAGTGCGGGCACCATGGCGGACACAAAGGGGTCGAAGTCGTTCCAGGAGAAGGTGGTCCTCGTCACGGGGGCTGGAAGCGGAATCGGGCAGGCCGCGGCGGTGGCCTTCGCTCGAGAGGGCGCCACGGTGGTCCTCGCGGGCCGGCGGCGCGCGGAGCTGGACGCGGTGGCGGCGGAAGTCGAGGCGGCCGGAGGACGGGCGCTCGCCCTCCCCACGGACGTGGCGAAGGTGGACGAGGTGGAGCGGCTCGTCCGCACGACGCTCGAGCGGTTCGACCGGCTGGACGCCGCCTTCAACAACGCGGGCGTGGAGGGCACTTTCGCCCCCATCCATGAACTGAAGGCCGAGGATTTCGACCACACCTTCGACATCAACGTGCGCGGCGTGTGGCTGTGCATGAAGTACGAGGTGGACGCCATGCTGCGCTCCGGGCGCGGCGGGGCCATCGTCAACAACTCCTCGTGGCTGGCACATGGCGCGCTGCCGGGCACCTCCCTCTACTCCGCCAGCAAGGCCGCGCTGGACGGGATGATTCGCGCGGTGGCGCTGGAGGGCATGGATCGCGGCGTACGCGTGAACAACGTCAACCCCGGCATCATCGACACGCCCATGCTCCACCGCCTCTCCACGGAGGAGACGCGGCGGCCCTTCATCACCCACACGCCCGCGCGCCGGCTCGGCAGCCCGGAGGAGGTAGCGGACGTGGTCCTCTGGCTGTGCTCCGACGGTGCCCGCTTCGTCACGGGGCAGAACGTCCTGGTCGATGGCGGCTACGCCCTCGCCGGCCATCGCCCCTGGGCGGGCACGGAGGCGCGATGAGTGGCCTGCACGTCCTGGGAGCGCTCACCGCCGCGCTGCTCACGGTCGCCACCCCCGTCACGGCGGCACGGCCCCACCGCGAGCGGCTGCCTCTGCCTGAGGGCCTCACATATCCCAACGGCATCACCCACGCGGAGGACGGGACGCTCTTCGTCGGCTCGGTGTCGAGCGGGCGCATCCTGCGCCGGGCCCCGGGAGGCGAGTGGACAGTGCTATTCCCGGGCTCCGAGGAGATCTTCGCCGTGACGAGCCTGCGGCTCGATGCGCCGCGCGGCCTGCTGTGGGGCACCTCGCCCGACGCCCTGGGACTGCTGCGTCCGGACGGCACCCTGGGGAAGCGTGCGCCCCGGCTCTTCGCGGTGGATGCGCGCACGGGCGAGGTCCGGCGCATCCTCCCCGTGCCGGAGGGAGGCATGGGCAACGACATCACCGTCGCTCCCGATGGCGGCCTGTACGTGACGGATAGCACGCGGGCCTCCGTCCTCTACCTTCGTCCCGGGGGTGAGCGGTTGGAGACGTACGTGTCCGATACCCGCTTCGCGTCCAAGGCGGCGGGGCTGTCTGGCATTGGCCCCGCGGGCATCGCGCTCGCGCCAGACGGACGGACGCTCTCCGTCAACACGTATGGGCCGGGCCGGCTCTTCCTCGTGCGCCCGGGAGCGGCGGGAGCGCCCCCCACCGTGAGCGAGGTGGAGCTGCCACGCCGTCTGGAGAATCCGGATGGAATGCGCTTCGCACCAGATGGCCGGCTGCTCGTGCTGGAGGGTGCGGCGAACAGTGGCGATGGGCGCGTGGTCCGCATCGACGTGCTCGGAAGGGCCTCCGGTCCGAGACCCATCGAGGTGCTGGCCTCCAGCATGGAGTCTCCCGTCAACCTCACGGTGGAATCGAATGGCCGCATCTGGGTGACCGAGGCCCGGCTGCGCGACAGGTTGCTGAAGGGCACGGCGGCGAAAGTGCCGGACGCGTTCTGGGTGACGAGGCTGGTACCCGGGAACTGAAGAGACCCGCGCGAGAGGACCCTCCTCGCGTGGGTGCCATCCTTGGGAGTCGTCGCGGATCAGCTCCTGTCTTCAGGCGTGCTGAGGGGACGCCGCTGGTGCTGGGCCTGGTGTCCCGGGAACATGGCCACGAAGAACTCCGACCAGCCGCCCATTCGCACGCGCAGCAGATCGTACTTCTCCGGGCTTCGCGTGGCCTCCGCGAAGGTCTCGGGGTTGGCGCACGTCACCGTCAGGATGTTGGAGCCCCTGCCCTCGGCGAACGCGGCGAGCACCCGCTGGAGCGAGACGACGGGGAACTCCTCGCGGATGTTGAAGTCCGTGGGAGCGCCGCTCGTGAAGGCATCCACGCCCTGCCCCGTGTAGCCCGAGAGCGCCTGCATGAAGCCCGCCACCTGGTGTGACACGGGTTGATCCGCGAAGCCAGGCGACGGGCTCAGGTCCGAGGCGAGCGTCTCCCCGAGGCGCCGGCCATCCGCCGAGGCCCCGAACATGGCGCCGAACTCGAGGTAGTTCTCGAAGGTGCCCACTCCCGGTTGGACCTGGAACCCGCCGAAGGGCTTGTCTGGCGTTCCGAGCCGTCGCGCGAGCTCCACCATCTTCTGGGCGGTGGGAGCCGCCGGCTCGGTGAAGACGCGCACCGACGTCTCCGCGATGCGCCGGAGCAGCTCGTTGCCCATGCCGTCGAGCTCCTGGTGGCCACGGCCGTACCTGGGCAGCGCCATGGCGACCTCCCGCAGCTTCTTGAACCGCTCGGCCTTGCCCTCGATGCGCGCCGGGCCGGCGAGCGTGCTGATGAACGGCTCATCCATCCGATAGCCCCAGTCGCAGATGAGCGCCTCCACGAGCTCCGGCAGCGAGGTCACCGCGGTGTCCGGATCGAACACCATCTTCTGGATGGCGTACAGCGAGTTGATCACCGTGGAGCAGCCAGTGAAGCAGGGGGCCACGATGTTGTAGCGCGCCCCGCCCTCGTAGAGATCCACCCCCTTGTCCAGGCAGTCGTCGATGAACACGGACAGCAGCGGCGACGGGCAGACGGCGCTCATCGTGCCGAAGACGCCGAGCAGCCCGTCCACCTGCTTCGCGTACATCCAGCTCAGGTGCTGGAAGAAGAGCGCCAGGAGCTGCTCGAACGAGCGGATCTCCTTGGGGGGTGGTGAGGTGAACGACACGCGCTGGCCTCGGAAGTACATGGGTCCGGCGGTGGTCCAGCTCTTGCCCTCGTTGAGCGCGGCCTCGAGCGGTTGGAGGACGCTCATCCCGCCCAGGGTGAACCAGTTCTGGCCAACGAGCTGCGGCTCGTAGCAGCCGTCGCAGGCGTAGTCGCGTGCGGCCTGGAGCGCCACCTCGCTGCGCCACGCCCCCGCTGCCTTGTCCACCACCGGTGTGAAAGCCGTCTCCCCGGTACCGTTGCCCACGTTGTCTCCGCTGTGGAGCAGCCCGGGGATGAACTTCTCGTCGCTGAGCAGGATGGGGTGCGCGCCGCCGCTCAGCAGCGCGAGCGAGGCCTCGTGCAGGTACTCCGGAGGGATGTCCTTGCGCACGCGCAGGGACAGGCAGGGGGCGTTGAGCGGCAACCGCCGGGCCGCGCGCAGGCACAACAGCGTCACCCGGTTGTACGCGGGCTTCCCCTCTCCCGGCGTCTCATCCGCCACGGTGCCGCCCACGGTCACCTGTTGGATCCACTGGTTGTTGGCGGCGCCCTGCGGGTAGTTGCCGCTCATGCCGCCCATCGCGAGGTTGCCGTAGGGCTGGTGATCCTCGACGAACTGGCGGTTGAGCTGCACCTTCTCGCCGATCTTGATCCAGAAGCAGTCGATGATCTCCTGCGCCTCGTCATCGAGCAGCCCGTTGGCCACGTCCCTTTCGTAGAAGGGGAAGAGCAGCTGATCGAGCCGGCCGATGGCCGTGGGCTCGCCAATGAGGTGCAGGCTCGAGTGCACCGTGAAGAGGAGCTGGGCGGCCTCGAGGAGCGTCTTGGGCGGCTCGCTGGAGAGCCGCATCATCCGCTCCGCGATGCTACGAGGACGACCTCAAGGCGTTCCTCCAGGCGGGCGGCGTCACCCCCAACGTCGCCGACGCGATCAACGAACTCGATGGCGGCCGCACTCGCCGGGCGTCAGCTCCGTCACAAAGGGTCAGCCGTCGCTCAATCGAAGGTGAGTGGTCGCGGTGGCTCCGCAATCACTCACCTCTCATTCGAACGAGCCCAGAGGAGCTCCAACAATGCGACCCATCACCCCCCGGCGGATCGTGACGACGTTCGTCGTCTCCTCTGCCCTCCTCGGCGGCTCCCTCCCCGCCGCCGCGCAGACCGGACCGGCCGCCGCGGCCGCCGCGCCGAACGGAACGACCACCTCGGACGCGGCCCAGGGGCTGCGCTACACGGGCGGCGCCGGAGCCAACCGGATCACGGTGGTCACCATCCCCGGCGACCGCTTCCTGGTGAGCGACACGTCCCCCATCACCGCCGGACCCGGCTGCACGCCCACCACCGTCGGCGGAGGGCTGTTCGCGGTGTCGTGTCTCGCGCCACGGACCCCCAACGGCCAGGTGTTCAAGCCGTTCCGGGTCGACGCCGGCGGAGGCGACGACGTCGTCAACAACTCCAGCGCGGCCCCCATGCGGGCCACGGGCGGGCCGGGCAACGACACCCTCAACGGTGGCTTCCTCGGCGACAACCTGAGCGACGGCAACGGCCGGGACACCCTCCGGGGCCATGGCGGCGACGACACCTTGTCCACCGACTTCGGACCGAACGATGGCCTGAGCGATGTGCTCGACGGCGGCGACGGTGCCGACGACCTGCGCGCGGGTCCCGGCAACGACCGGCTCATCGGTGGAGCCGGCGACGACACCCTTCGGGGCGGGGCCGGTGCGGACGTGTTCGACGGCGGCCCCGGCGCGCACGACGCGGTCGTCTACCTCGACAACGCCCACGACAACTACGTCCGGTTGGTGGCGTCGATCGACAACACGGACAACGACGGCATCGCCACGTTTGGGCCGCCCGTCGAGAAGGACAACATCCTCGACTCCGTCGAGGATCTGTTCGGCGGCCGCGGACCTGACGTGCTCGTCGGCAACGACGGCCCCAATCGCTTGCAAGGCAACCTCGGCAACGACGTCCTCGTCGGCAACAAGGGCGCCGATGTGCTCCGGGGCGGACCGGACAACGATACGTTGGCCACCAACGATCTGTTCGGGGTTCCGCAGCCCGACGGCGCCATCGACACCGCCGACGGGGGCTCCGGAACGGACACCTGCCACGTCCCGGCCAACGAGGGCGATGTGCGGATCTCCTGCGAGAACATCGATACGGATTGAGCGCGCCAGGAACCGACCCGGACCGCCCCCTGCCGCACGTCAGTTCCACTGCTGTGCGGGCGCGACGAGCTGCTCGCACAGCAGGGTCAGCGGCGTGGCCCAGTGGTCCTCCCACCGGAAGCTGGCGAGCTGCCGGGACTGGCTGCCGCGCCGGAACGCGGCCCACAACCGCCGGGCGTACTGGGCCGCATCCACTCCGGGCATCCTCTTGGACGCCTTCGCCGACTGGAGCAGGATGAGGAGCGAGGTGCGCAGGTGGAGGTTGCCCAGGGTGAACGCCTGCAGCTCCATCTCGCCCATGACGTCGGTGGTGTAGCCGGTCACCATGTGGTGGAAGTCATGCGTCTCCCGCAGGCGCGTGGCCACGTACTGGGCATCGTTCTTCGGCGGGGACAGAGTCTCGATGGGCGTCAGCCCCTGCTCCCGGAAGTAGCGCGCGAATGTGTGGCCGAGCGACCCCAAGGGGAGCTTCTCCAGCGCATCCAGGTCCAGGGCCGAAGCACGCAACGAGGGCTTCTCGGCCAGCAGGCGGCGGCCCTCCTCATGGCGGGAGAAGTCCTGGGCGAGCGCCGCGCACAGGCCAATCTCCACGCTGTCGTAGAACAGGGCGCCGTAGGCGGGATTCGTGGGATCGACCTGCAGGACCTTGAGCGCCTGAAGGCCCACCTGCAGGCGGGTGAGCAGTGAGGGATTCTCGGGGAGCGTGGGGAGGGGGGTGGTGAGGTCGGGCATGGTGCTGTCTCTCGTGGGGCTTCGGGTCTCGGAGGAGGAGCGCAAGCTCTGCGTCGGCCGCCGTCAGAGCAGCTGGACGACTTCGATCAAGTGGCCCTCGACATCGGTGACAAAGGCGACCTTCACGCCGTGCTCGACGGCGGAATAGGCCGGCTGGGCCACCGCGCCGCCGGCGGCTTTCGCACGCTCGACGAAGGCATCGACATCGTCGGTCATGAACCCGAGGATGACCTCGTCGTTGGCGGGCTTTGGAGCGTCGAGGAACTTGAGCAGGACGAAAGTAGCGCTCCCCTCGTGAGCTGGCGCGAACAGGATCTCACGGATGTTCCGGCCCGCGATGGATGCCTCGACTCGCCCGGTTTCGGCCAGACCACACACGGACGTGTAGAAGGCAGCCGAAGCCTCGAGGTCATTGACGAGGAGTTTCGTGAATCCGAATTTCGTATTCGACACACTTTTCAAGACAACCTCCAAGCCGTCAGGAACAGGTGAAGCTCAGGCCACGGTACGCAACCGCGTCACCGGGGCCTCTGGTGGATAGAACGTTGGACGACCTATGTCGTAGGCGGCGTTGATGGTGCGGATGAACACCGGATCATGCAGCGGATCCGTCGGTGTCTCGACATGGATTCCCTTCGAGCGCACGTCTTTGATCAGGGTGTCGAAGACCTGATCGAAGGTGAGATCCTCGGTATGGTCCATGTTCTTCTTCAGCTCCGCCAGGTCCTCGAACACCTCGGCCGACCAGTGAACGAGGAAGCGCAACTCGTCCGTATGGTAACGCGCGATCACCGCGTCACCGGTCTTCACAATCCAGTGCTCACGGCTGCCGGGGTCTCCGGCGAACACGCTGGTGAAGTCCAGCCCCGCCGGAAACTGCTGTTCTACAGGCCCGTTCGCCTCACCGCGATGGACCATCATTTCATTCTGGACGAGAACGCCACGATTGTAGATCGGCGGCTTCACGCGCTTGGGAGCCGCGCGCGGCCCATCGGGCCAATAGGTGAAGCCACTCCGGGGGTCATGCGAGAACCAGGTGATGACCTGGGCCATCTTGATGAGATGGTCGCGGAAGAGTCCCGACTTCCCCATGACGCTACAGAGCCAGGTCGGCGAATTCTCGTAACGGATGCCGCGGAAGCTCGGAGAGTCCAGGTGCCCGGGGTCCGTGTTGCCACACGGACCGTTCACATTGAACAGCATCATCTGGGGCCTGGCGTACCTGGCACCCCAGTAGTTCTTCGCCAGCTCCAGGAACCTGTCATTGTAGAAACAGTCGTTGATTTCGGGGAACAGACAGGTCGAATGGTTCCCGTAGAAGTTCCGGAACGTGGGCGACAGGAACATGTCGAGCGTCGGGGTCACTCCCTCCGGGACACCACCCGCGGAGGTGGCGATCAGCTCCTCGGCGGAGGCGAAATGCTGCGCGATGATCAGCTTGTGCGGCCCGCTGTCCCGCACCACCCCCAGTAACCGCCGCAACTGGTCCTCCGAGTAGACGCTGTCCAGTTCCCGCGGCGGAGCCACCGGGCGGAGGAGCTGAGCCAGCTCTTCTTTTCGAGCTTCGGTCAGCACTACCTTGTTCCCTGCAACAGCCGTCTCGCCACTCTTCATGGATTCCATTCTCCGCGATCCTGATCGCTTCGCTGACGCCCCCGATGATTTGTCATTGCGAGGAATAGAAAACAAACAACAACCCCTGGCGGGGCGCCGCTTAATCGACACACGCCCGGCGAGTGTCGAGGAAGTCCGCCCCGCGAAGGAGACGAGCAGCGTGTGGCCCAGCTTATAGCGGTACGCGGTGGCTAGCGGTCCAGCATGCTCGAGTCCGTGGAGATGAAGCGTACGTCGCGACCGCTGCACTCGTCTTCATCGAGCGGCTCCCACATGTCGCTGGCCAGCTCGAAGATGTGTGGCGGCACCACCATCGAGAAGGTCTCCCCCTTCTCATGGTTGCGTTGTTGCACACGCTCGCGGCGGAGCTCGCGGGGCGCATCCAGGACGTACACCGTCAAATCGTAACCTCTCGCGTCCACGCGCTCGTAGAGCCGCTCGCGGTCACATCGCTGAAGGAGGCCGATCTCGAGGATGACGTCAGTGCCCACGTCGATCATGTTCGTCGTCAGCCGCCAGATCTGCTCAATGCAGCGTGCGGTGCGCTCGACGTACCAGTCCATGACGCCGAAGTCCGGGCGGTCTGGGCTGAAGAGCCGCGCCATCCACTCATCCAGGTTCAGATGAACACCGCGATGCCGCTGCCCCAGCTGAAGGGCAAAGGTCGACTTGCCCGCCGCGACCGGGCCCACGAGGAGGTGAAGACGTGCCACGCTCCGACTCTGCTTCGTCGCCGCCAGCGGCGTCAACACGACCTCCCCTGTGTCCGACCATGACGAAACCGGGGCAGGCTCAGACGCTGATGACCGCTCCTCCCCGGGCGCTCTCTCGCTGGCTTCTCCTCCCGAGAAGTTGGCACGGCATACTTCGTTCGAGTTGCAAGAGAAATCTCTCCCGCCATCCAGTACACTGTTGTCTCCATGACAGTGACGGTGGACCCGCGCATCTCGAAATTCCTCCAGCGACTGGCCCCTGTCATGGCCAGCGTCGGTGTCGTCGTTGGCACCATCGTCCTGGTGGGCGGCTGGTGCTTCGGCGTCGAGTCCTTGACGGTCCTGGTGCCCGGCCTCCCCCCCATGGTGGCCCTCTCCGCGGCGGGGCTCATCCTCACTGGCCTGGCGCTGTGGCTGCTGAGTCCTGTCACCCCGGATCCACGCCGGCGCGGGGCAGGCCGGGTCTGCGCCACCCTGACCAGTCTCCTCGGAGCGCTCACCCTGGCCGAGTACATCTTCCACCAGGAGTGGCTCAGCCGACTGTGTGCCTGGCTGCTGCCCACGCGGAACGGGGCACTGCCACCCTCTCCCCAAACGGCGCTCGCCTTCCTCCTGCTCGGCCTGGCCCTGCTGCTGCTCGACGTGGAGACCCGGCGAGGTCTCAGGCCTGCGCAATACCTCGCGCTCACCGTGGCCGTGATCTCCTGGACCGCGCTGATCGGCTACGGCACGGGCGCCTCCCAGCTCCATACGCTGCCGGGTCTGCCCACGAAGCTCGGCATGGCCCTGCACACGTGCTCGGTCCTGGTCGCGCTGTGCCTCGGTATCCTCGCGGCCAGGCCCGAGCAGGGGCTCATGAGCACCCTGTCGGGAACGCACTCGGGCAGTGCCCTGGTGCGCCGCCTGCTGCCAGCCCTGCTCCTCGGCCCCTATGTGCTGGGCCACCTGTCCCTGCTGGGCACCCGGTCCGGCCTCTACACCCCCACGACGGCCTTCGCCCTCGTCACGGGCATGCTGACCTTCATCGGGCTGCCGTTCATCTGGTTGGCCTCCCGCAGGCTCAACCATGCCGGGCTCGCGCTCGAGCAGTCCTACCGCACCGAGGCGCTCCAGCGGGCATGGCTCATGAGCATCATCCAGCAGATGCCCGAAGGGGTCCTCATCCTGGACGAGCAGGGCCACATCCTCGTGGCCAATGCGGCCGCCCAGTCGCTCCGCTCCAGGGAGTCCGGTGGGCTCGATGTCCCAGGTCCCCAGCTCCGCTTCGACATGCGGAGTCCCTCCGGAGAGCCCGTCCCCCCGGAGGAGGTCCCCTGCGTCCGGGCCCTGGTCCGCGGCGAACCGGAGGTGGGCATCGAGCTGTCGCTCCAGACGTGGGATGGGCGGAGCGTGCCGGTGCTGGCGAGCGCGACTCCCATCCACGGGAACAAGGGGTCGCGCAGTGGAGCGGTCGCCATCTTCCATGACATCTCCCTGCTCAAGGAACTCGAGCGCCAGCGGGAGGAATGGACCTCGCTGGTCGCCCATGATCTGCGCCAGCCGGTCAGCGTCATCGCCCTCGCGCTCGATGCGCTGCGCCATGACACCCCGGGCGGTCCGTCCGAGGAGCAGCAGGAACCCCTCCAGTGGATCGACACCAGCGTGGGCAGGCTCCGCAGGATGATCGAGGACCTCCTGGATGCCTCGCGCATCGAGGCGCGGCAGCTCCGTCTGGAGCGGCAGCCCGTGGTGCTCACGGAGCTGGTACACGAGAGCGTCAGGCGGATGCAGGGCCAGGCCGAGGGCCGCCCCCTCCGTGTCACCGCCACGGAGGAGACCCGGACGCTGGCGGACCCGCTGCGTATCGATCAGGTGCTCACCAACCTGCTCTCGAATGCCGTGAAGTACGGCGCGCTCCACACTCCCATCGACGTCGAGCTCCACCGCCAGGAGGATGAGCTGCGGGTCTCGGTGTCCAACGAGGGACCCGGTATCGCGCCGGAGGATCTGCCCCACCTGTTCCAGCGCTTCCATCGCACGAAGGAGGGCCGCAAACAGGCGGCGGGCATCGGCCTGGGCCTCTATATCTGCAAGGGGCTCGTCGAAGCGCATGGCGGCCGGCTCTGGGCCGAGAGCGAGCCCGGCCTCAGGACGACCTTCTCCTTCAGCCTGCCGGTGGTGGAGCGGGCGGAGCCGCCAACGGGTGGCCGGGGTTGAGGGCGCCCCGAGCAATCACACCCGGAGTCGAAGAGAGCCGTTGCCACGCCCACCCCGACCAGCCCGCGCTCGGGGTCTGCACCCGATGCTGGTGTGCTCCATCATCGGCCTGCGGCGCGTGAACCCGAACGCGCACCCGCCCATCGGACGCAAGGGACAGGCAATCGCTGGCATCGTGCTCGGCACGGTGGGGTGCCTCATCTGGGGTGGCGTGCTGGTGCTCTCCCTCCTGAGCTGACGCATCCGTTCGGTGCACCGGCCCGCTTCGTGGTAGTGGGGCGCTCGACCATGGATTCCCACCACGGCGCCGTCACGCTCCAGATCAACCTCGCGCCCACCGACCTTCCCCACGCGCGCCACATCCTGCCGCACCAGTTGCGGCAGCTCGCCTCCTCCGTGGACGAAGTGCTTCTCGTGTTGGATCTGCACCGCAGCAAGGGCCATCGCTTCGCGGCGGCGTGGGAGGAGCGCCGCCCGGGGATGGAGGCCCTGCTCTCGGAGCTGTGCGCGCGCTACCCACGGGCCACGGTGCGCGAGGTGGACTACTCCCCCGCCACCGCCTCCGCCATGGCCGAGCGATTCTTCGGCGGAAAGCCAGTCCCCCTGAAGGACTCGCGCGGCGGGCCGTACTACTCATACATGTACGGGCTGCACGCGGCGACGCACGACCACGTCTTCCACCTCGACGCGGACATCCTCCTGGGGGGCGGCTCTCCCACCTGGGTGTCCGAGGCCGTGCAACTGCTGGCCTCCCGGCCGGAGCTCCTCTACTGCGCGCCCCACCCCGGCCCTCCCACCGCCGACGGGCGCCTGCGCATCCACCTGCGCGGTGGCATCGAGCCGGATCCCTCCGTTCCCGCCGGATTCCTGATGCGGCGCTTCAGCACCCGCGTCTTCCTGATGGACCGGCGCAGGCTCCTCGAGCGGCTCGTGCCCTTGAAGCGCAAGCTGGCGCCCCCCATCCATCTGCTCCGGGCGCTGCGCGCGGGCAATCCCCCGTACCGCGAGCCGGAGAACATCCTCACCCGCGCCATGGAACGCGAGGGCCTGCGGCGGCTCGACTTCCTGGGCCAGTCTCCGGGGCTGTGGAGCCTGCACCCGAAGTGGCGCTCGAAGGAGTTCTACGACGCGCTCCCCGAGGTCATCCGCCGGGTGGAGACGGGTGACATGCCCGAGGCCCAACGCGGTGATGACGATCTCAACGACAGCCTCGTGGACTGGACGAGCGCCCGGGCCGCGCTGCGCCAGCGCAAGTCCTGACGCGTGGCTCGAAAGCGGCGCCAGGCGGTCGGAGGCTGGAGGTTGCTTCAAAGGTGAGAAACCCCTGTCCGATTTCAAGACACCCTGACATCCCCCCCGAACCTCGCGGGATGATTGGAGCATCGCCGCGTTTTCGTAACGACTCTTTACGCCTCCACGCCTTGGAGGTGGAGCCTGGATGCTCCACTCTGGCAGCACCGCCGCTGTAACCCTCCATTTCCACGAAAGTGAGAAACTGGCCCGTGCCTTGCTACGGGAGGGCCCTACCCCGGAAGCACACAGCAGCGGGCCCCCCAGCAAAGGAAGTCGTTCGCATGAGCAAGAACGTTCGAGTCGGTTTCAAGTGGATGGCCGGATGGCTCGTGGGTGCGTCCCTCATCGGCGCCTGCGGCGCTCCCTCGGACGAGTCCACGAGGAACGGGGATGGGCTGACGCAGGAGACCCAGGAGCTCGCCGCCAGGGCCGTGTCGGTGCGGCTGAGCACGGACAAGGCCCTCATCGGCGCCAACGAGAAGGCCTCGGTGACGATCACCCTCACCAACGACTCGCGTCACGCAGTGAAGCTGCTCAAGTGGTACACGCCCGTCGAGGGCCTGGAGGAGGAGCTGCTCCAGGTGAAGCTCGCCGGAGCGCCCGTGGCCTTCCAGGGCCCGCACTACAAGCGTCCCGCGGCCCAGGAGAAGGACTACATCACCCTGGAGGCCGGTGAGAGCACGACGAGCACGGTGGATCTCGGAGAGGTGTATGACCTGTCGCAGACCGGCCAGTACATCATCCGCTTCACCGTGGCGCCGAAGCAGCTCCACGGCAACGCCTCCTTCCAGGGCGGGAAGATCGAGTCCAACGAGGTGAGCCTGTGGATCGAGGGCCGCGCGCTCGCCCAGGCCAGGCCGGGCGACGTGGTGAGCCTGGGCACCCTCTCGTTCAGCGGCCGCTGCTCCACCACGCAGCAGTCCACCATCATCGAGGCCATCAACGCCGCCAGCGCCATGGCCAACGACTCGAACGCCTACCTCACCGGCACCACGCCCTCGGGCACGCCGCGCTACTCCACCTGGTTCGGGGCCTTCTCCACCAGCGGCTGGAGCACCGCGCAGAGCCACTTCGCCAAGATCAAGGACGGCTTCGACACAAAGCCAATCACCATCGATTGCGGCTGCAAGAAGAACTATTACGCCTACGTGTACCCGAACCAGCCCTACACCATCTACGTGTGCAGCGCCTTCTGGTCCGCGCCAATGACCGGCACGGATTCCAAGGGCGGCACGCTCATCCACGAGATGAGCCACTTCACCGTCGTCGCGGGCACGGATGATCACGTGTACGGACAGGCCGGCGCCAAGAACCTGGCGCTCACCAACCCGACCAACGCCCTCGACAACGCGGACAACCACGAGTACTTCGCCGAGAACACGCCGTTCCTGCAGTGAGCAGCAAACGGCGGTGAGCGCGGGAGCCCTCCAGACAGGGGGGCCCCGTGCATGCTATGGGCGGCGCATGCCCAACAAGACGATCATCGACGGACTGGATGGACTCAAGGCGCTGGTCGGGCAGCAGCTCGGCGCCTCCGAGTGGAAGGAGCTCGCGTACGAGGACATCGTGCGCTTCGCCGAGGCCACGGGGGACTTCCAGTGGATCCACCTGGACCGCGAGCGGTGCCAGCGCGAGTCTCCCTTTGGAGTGCCCATCGCCCATGGGTACTTCAGCGTCTCGCGCATCGCGGGGCTGTTCTTCGAGGTCGTGGAGATCCGCGGCTTCGCGCTCGTGCTGAACTACGGCCTCAACAAGGTCCGCTTCCCCGCCCCGCTCAAGCTGGGCGCCCGCTACCGGCTGAGCCTCAAGCTGGCCGAGCTCAAGGACATTCCCAAGGGTGTCGAGGCCCAGCTGCTCGCGAGCATCGAGATCGAAGGCGAGTCCAAGCCGGCGTGCGCCGCGGAGGTGCTCTACCGTTACATGCTCGCGTGAGCGCCTCGGAGTGGGAGCCCGGGACTCCCCTAGGGACTCCCCTACTCCTCGCGGCAGTCCGCCCAGCTCACGCCCGAGCCACGCGTCTCGCGCCAGATGCGTGGGAGTGCCTCGAGCGCCTTCGGGTGGATGTCGTGGAACAGGATGTTCCCGTGCCGCCACAGCAGCATCAGTGACAGCACGCGCCCGGCGGCCCTCGAGCCCGTGATGCGCGCGTGCCAGTCCTGGGAGTCGATGTTCCACAGGACGCTCTTCATTCCGCCGTGCTCCAGGGCCTGGAGGAAGGACGCGTTGCGCTGGCCGTATGGCGGGCGGAACAGCGTCAGCTTCTCCTGGCCCTCCGGCAGGCTCTCCGCGAGCCGGGCGTGGAAGGACTCCATTCCCTTCACCGCGCCGGCCCAGGTGGCGTGGGAGCGGTGCTCCTGCCCATGCGAGCCGACGCACATCCCCGCGTAGAGCGCCCGGAACTGCTCCACCGGGGCCGCCTTCCGCCGGGAGTCGTACTGGGTGCCCAGCAGGAAGAAGGCCGCGTGGATGCCCTCGGCCCGGAGCCGCGTGGTGAGCCTGTCCGTGCCACCGTCCCTGGGCGTGGGGCCGTCGTCGAAGGTGAGCAGGAAGTGCCGATCCGGCAGCTCGAGACCGAAGCGCTCGGAGGACGCCAGCGGGAAGATCTCGCTCGTCACCCTCGGGAACAACCCCGCGAGCCGGACCTGCTCGTACAGGTAGCCCTGGTGGAAGGGCTTCTGCTCCGCGTACCACGGCGACAGCTCCGCCGGCAGCTTCCCGAGGCCCGTCCGTGCGGTGGTGACCAGAGCCTCCCAGCTCGCGGGCACCTGGCCCTCGCAGAAGAGCGCCCCGGCGGTGCACGTCTCCCGGGCCTTCGCGAAGTTCTCCACCAGCACCTTCCTCATCCACTCCTTCCACCGCGCCACCGACGCGGCGTCGCCCGAGGCTCCCGCTCGCGTGTCGGAGTCCGCCAGCGCCTCGACGAACACGGCGATCTCCGCGCGGGAGGCCACATCGAAGGCACTGGGGGACTCCAGCGGCCAGGGCCAGTGGGCGCGCTCGGTCACGGACACCTTCAGGCCCGCCGCGTGGGCGGAAGACGCGAGCAGCGGGACGCAGAGGAGCGCGGTCAGCAGTCGGAACGGACGGAACATGGGAAGGGAGTCCTCTCGGGAGACGTGGGGCGTGAGCGCTACCTCGCGGCCTCGGCCTCGCCCTGCTTGCGCTGCATGCGCAGGATCGCGTCGTCGTAGACCTTCATGGGCCGGTTCTGGTTCGCCCACCAGAAGTTCTGCTCGGCCTGCTTCCAGTCTCCCTGGGCCTCGAAGATGCGCGCGATGTTGTAGTACGAGCTGGCCATCACTCCATTCTTTCCGGAGCCCCGCGCGAGCGCGATCGCCTTGCGGTTGGCCCAGATGGCGTTCGGGAAGTCGCCCACCTTCTGGTACGCCAGTCCCAGGTTGCTGTAGGCCTGCGCGTGCGACGGATCCTTGTCCACCGCCTGCTGGTAGAGCGCGATCGACTCCTTCAGCTTGCCCTGGTGGTAGAGCTGCTCGCCCTTCTTGTTCAGCGACTGCGAGCTGTCCGCCTCCGCCACCGTGCGGCGCGAGCGGGAGATGCGCTCGAGCAGCGCCGGCGGCTCGCCCGTGTACACCTGCACCTCGGCGAGTCCCGTCAGGTCCGAGCCGCCGTGCACGCTGACGATCTCCAGCTCCAGCGAGCCCGCGGAGACCGAGGGGGACAGCTCGAACTCCTGCCGGCCCTTGCCCTTCTCCAGGGTGATGACCTTGCTGTAGCTCCCGAGCGAGAGCCGCACCTCCTTGGGGCACCCGTAGCCGGCAGGCGGCGGAGTCAGGGCCACGCGGCTCACGGACTCCTGCTTCTCGAAGCGCATGTGGAGCCACTCACCGATGCCCTGGCCGGGCACGCCCTCGGCCCACACCGTGTCCGGCGAGCCGTCCACCACGTGGAGCGGCGCGTACCGGCTCTCCTCGCCCGCGAAGAAGTCCATGCGGGAGCTGGCGGTGACCCAGCTCGGCGCCCGGTACTGCGTCACGTCGAGCCCGGTGTCCTTGCCCACCTTCACCCGCACCTCCACGGCGCGCCGGGTGGCGTCGTCCTGCGGCCGGGGGCTGCGGTAGCTGACGACGTAGTTCACCGCGACGCCGCCCGCGAGCGAGCGGACGATCTCCCGGAAGTCACCCGCGTCCTTGTCGAAGAAGGTGCCACCCAGCCGCTCCGGCATCCAGTGGTAGGGCTCCAGGTCGGGCCCCACCACGTGGAGCTGCACCCCCTTGGACTGGAGCGACTCCACGACGCCTTGCGCGGTGCGGGAGGTAACCGAATCGCTGGAATGGAAGGACGCGTCGGTGACGAGCAGGAAGACCTTCTTCGCGCCCGGCCGGTGCGGCAGCTTCGAGGCCTCCACGAGCGCGTCGAGCTGGTTCTCCGGCTCGTCCCCTCCGCCATCCGCCGTCAGCTTCGAGAGCTGCCGTTTGAACGCCTCCACGTCGGAGGTGTACGAAAACACGCGCTCGACGCTATCCGAGTACGAGACGAGCGCGAGCCGGAAGTCGAAGCCGCTGTTGCCGAGGATGTCCGCGAACTGACGCGAGCGCTCCACCAGGCCGGCGATCTCCTCGCTCATGCTGCCCGTCTGGTCGAAGACGAAGACGACGTCCACCGGAGAAGAGGTGGCGGTGCCCTCCAGGCGCTGCTCCTCGAAGGAGACGAGCTCTCCGGGGCTCATGTCCTCGCGGATGGAGAAGGCCTCGCGGGTGAGCCCGCCAATGCGCTTGCCCGTGCCGCGATCGCGCACGTTGACGGTGAGCTTGACGAAGGGGAACTGGCTGCTCTGCGGGGTGATGATGACCTCGGGCGCCGCGGCTCCAGCGGTGGAGGCGGCGAGGCACAGCGAGGCGGCGAGGGACTTGAACCAGCGCATGAGGGCACCTGCGGATGAGGGATACCGTCCCCCAAAGCACGCGGCGTGCCGATGGCCGGACAGGCGGACGAGCCCAGGAAAGGCTCCTCCCAGCCACGGTCGCGGTCCCTTCGAGGCCGGGCGACGTGGCCGGGCGGCCACATCGCGCGGACCGGTGGCCACGGAGCGAGCTCCCGCCCCGGGCTACGCCGCGCGCTGGTTCAGGATGCCCGAGCGGCCGATGCGCTCGACGGCCTCGGCCAGCCGTGCCTCGCTCTGCACGAGAGCGATGCGCACATGCCCCTCCCCCATGGAGCCGAAACCACTGCCGGGCACCACGGTGACGGCGGCCTGCTCCAACAGCGCCATGGCGAAGGAGAGACTGGACTCGAAGCCGCGCGGCACGGGGGCCCAGCAGAACATGGTGGCCTTCGGCTTGGGGACGGCCCAGCCCAGCCGGTTGAGCCCATCCACCAGCACGTCCCGGCGGCGCTGGTAGGTGGCGGCCATGTCGTCCACGCACTGCCGGGGCCCGTTCAGCGCGGCGACGGCGGCGGCCTGGATGGGCCGGAAGAGGCCGTAGTCGAGGTGGGCCTTCACCTCCGCCAGCAGCCCGAGGAGCCGCGCGTTGCCCACGGCGTAGGCGATGCGGGCTCCCGCGAGGTTGTACGTCTTGGACAGGGAGTTGAACTCCAGGCCCACCTCCCTGGCGCCCGGCGTCTCCAGGAAGCTGGGAGGCCGGTAGCCATCGAAGGACAGCTCGCTGTAGGCGGCGTCATGCAGGATGACGGTGCCGTACTTGCGCGCGAAGGCGACCGCCTGCTCGAAGAAGCCGGGCCGGACGACGGCGGCCAACGGGTTGCTCGGGTAGTTGAGGATGAGCAGCTTCGCCCGCCGCTTCACGTCCTCGGGCAGGGCCTCCAGGTCCGGGAGGTACCCGCTCTCGGCCTTCAGGGGCACGGGGTAGAGCTCCGCTCCGGCCAGCACGGGCCCGGCGGTGTAGATGGGATAGCCGGGGTCGGGCACCAGCACGAGGTCTCCCGGATCGGTGACCGCCTGGGTGATGTGGGCCAGGCCCTCCTGGGAGCCGGTGAGCCCCAGCACCTCGGTATCCGGGTCGAGCGCCACGCCGAAGCGGCGCTGGTACCAACCGGCGACGGCCTCGCGGAAGGCGGGCAGGTCGCGCATCGGGTAGCCGTAGTTGCCCGGGTCGCGGATGGCCTGGGCCATGGCCTCGGTGATGTGCGGGGCGGGAGGGAGATCCGGGCTGCCGATGGACAGGTTGATGACGTCGGCACCGGTGGCGAGCTTGCGCTTGCGCGCCTCGTCCATGGTGGTGAAGACGGCGGCGGCGAGCTTCTGAAGGCGCTGGGGCTTGCTCATGGGCATGGGCGGCGCCCCCTCTATCACGCCCGGAGGCGGCGGGGGCTCCGCGCTCAACACCCGGCGGCGGAGCGATATGGCCCGCCCGCCACGTGAAATCGCCTGGCCCCGCCCCAGACAGCTGGGACGTGAGGCAGCCTGGCCGACTGCCCCGCGCCCTCACGCGTCGAACGGTGCCGGGTTACTTGAACTGCCAGACGCGGACGTAGTTGATCTCGTACGAGTTGCCCTCGCCGGTCGGAGTCGAGGCGTCAGGGGAACCGCTCGCGCTGCCGAACCACAGGTCCAGCAGGACGTACATCGGCCTGCTGTAGTAGCCGGCGGTATCCCAGTACTTCGGCCCGAGCTGCTGACCGTCGAAGTAGAAGGTGATGCCAGAGGGCTCCCACTTCACGGCGTACGTATGGAAGCCGGCGGACAGGTCGATGCCGTTCTGGTAGGGCGAGAAGTTGCGCAGCGTCGTCGAGTACGGCTTCTCGTGGTACGAGTAATCCGCGTTGGCCTTGTGCAGCGTGAGGCCGAAGTTGGTCGGGTGCAGGTTGCCATCGCCCCAGCCACTGTCGGGACCACCGCCCGGATAGGCTTCCATGATGTCGATCTCGGGGCGATCGTCGCCCGGGTGGGCGTACAGCCAGAACGCGGGCCAGACGCCCCGGCCGATCGGCAACTTCGCCTGCATCTCGAAGTAGCCATACGTCTGGGAGAACTTGCCATCGGTGTCGATGGTGCGGTCGACGAACCCGGCGGCCGGCCAGATCTTCAGCGAACCGTTGCTCACCTTGTAGTTGATGACCGGATCGGAGCTCTTGTACCAGATGTGGTCGTTCCACTTGCTGGTGGCGAAGCCGTTGTCGAACTCGTCGGAGAAGGTCAGCTGGTACGCGTTCGGGTCCTGCCCGAGGGGCCCGCCGGAGGGCTGCGAGGAGCCGCTGACGGTGAGGGTTCCGACGATGTAGCGGCGCTCGCCATCGGCGGTGACACCACTGCCCGGCGACAACAGGACGCGGTCATTCGGCGAGGACATGGGATAGAGGCCCACGCGGATCGTGTACGTCCCCGCGGCGAGGTTCGACGGGAGGGTCTTGTTGACGTTGTAGGCAATGGCGCCGCTCCACACGGAGGTGGCGACGGACGGCAGGTGGTCGGCGTTGAACGAGGAGTGCTGCACGCCGTTCTGGTCCACGAAGTGGACGAAGACGTAATAGTCGGCGGCCATCGGCACGGCGTTGAAGCGCATCGCCAGCGTCACGCTCTGCCCCGGCTGCGCGGACAGGCTCGGGTTGCCGAGCCGAAGCACCTGGGTGGTGGACGGCTGCTGGCCAACGGTGAGCGTTCCGACGGCGTAGCGGAATTGATCATCGACGGTGACGCCACTGCCCATCGTCAACGGCACGCGGGCCCACGGCGAGTGGTTCTGGTAGAGCCCGACCCGGATCGTATAGGTGCCCACTGGGAGCGACGCCGGAAGCGCCACGGTGCGGTTGTAGGCGACGGAGCCGCTCCATTTGGAGGTACCGACGGGCGGCAGGTGGTCGGCGTTGAGCTCGGAGCGGTGCACGCCGTTCTGGTCGATGAAGTGGACGAAGACGGAGTAGTCCTCGGCCAGCGGCACGGCGTTGAACCGCATCGCCAGCGTCACGCTCTGCCCTGGCTGCGCGGACAGGCTCGGAGAGCCGAGCTGAAGCACCGTCGACTGGGCGGCCCTCGCCTCCGGGCCCAGAGCCAGGAGCAAGAACGCGAGCAGCACCGCGGATACGGCATCGGGACGTAACCTGTGTGGCTTCATGCAACCTCCTTGGGGTAGAGGCGCCATGAAGCCAAAGAAATCACCGAATTACCAGTTTTACGGTGACTAATGGTCTTTCAGCTCCTGTCCAAACCACGCGGATGGTGCAGGAAGAGGGTGCGCATGGCCCGGAAGATGGCCCGGGCTCACGTGTCGGAGTCGTCCTTCTCTCGGGTGGGGAGGAGCAGGGTGAAGGTGGTGCCAACGCCCTGCTCGCTGCGCACCCTCATGTCTCCGCCCATCTTCTGGATGAGGGAGAGGCTGATGGACAGCCCGAGCCCGGAGCCCGAACCGGCCGCCTTCGTGGTGAAGAATGGATCGAAGATGCGCGGCAACACCTCGGGAGGAATCCCATGGCCCGTGTCCGAGATGTCGATCCGCACCCACTCCCCTTCCCTCGAGGTGCGGACCCCGAGGACATGCCGCCGTGACGCCTCGGGCCGCATGGCCTGGGCCGCGTTGACGACCAGGTTGAGGAAGACCTGGCTGAGCCGGCCCTCGCTGGCGAGCACCGGAGGCAGCGCCTCCTCGTACTCCTTGCGCACCTCCGCCGCGTGCTTCAGCGCGTTGTGCGCCATGCGCAACACGAAGTCGAGGCAGGCGTGCACATCCACGGGCGCCAGATCCTCGCCCGCGGTATGCGAGAAGAAGCGCATGTCGCGCACGATGTCCCGGATGCGCCGGCCCCCGTCCAGGCTCTCGGCGATGACGTCCTTCGCCTCGGCGAGCATCTCCGCCACCCGCGCAGGGAGCGCTCCCGGCGCCGCCAACTCCCGCTCCAACTCGTCCCGCCACTCCTGCAGGAAGGAGAGGTTGGAGAGCACGTAGGAGGTCGGGTTGTTGATCTCGTGGGCGATGCCCGCCGCCAGCGCGCCCATCGAGGCGAGCCGGTCGTTCTGAAGGGTCTGCTGCTCGAGCCGCCGCTTCTCGGTGAGATCGTGTCCGACGACGAGCAGGAGCCGGTCCGCGCCCGCCACCTGCAGCGAGGCGGAGATGTCGAAGGCCACACGCCCCCCCGAAACCGAGCGCAGTCCCTGCTCCGACAGGCGGACCGTGCCGCGCACGCGCAGATCCGACAGCGCACGGCCGAGGACCTCGCGCTCGTTCTCCGGGGCGAGCAGCTCGAAGAAGGTGCCGACGAGCTGCTCTCGCGAGAGCCCCAGCAGCCGCTCCGCCACCGGGTTGACCTCCTTCACGCGCCCCTTCTCGTCCAACAGGAAGACCGCGTCACCGGAGTACTCCATGAGCTGGCGGGTGCGCGCCTGGGCCTCGCACACCTGCGCCTCCAGGTGGGCGGCGTGCTGCTCGACAAGCCTCTTGGCTTCCTGGAGCACGGTCTCCTGGCGCCGGCGCTCGCTCAAGTCGATGTAGATGCCGAGCACGCCCCGCACCGTCCCATCCGGGTTCTTCAGCGGCACCTTGCTCGTCATCACCCAGGACTCCCGTCCGTCCGGGTTCCGGATGGTCTCCTCGAAGCCGAGAGCCGGGACGCCCGATTCGATCACCGCCCGGTCACCCCGGCGGAAGGCGTCGGCGTGCTCGCGCGTCAGGTAGGGCATCTCGAGGTCCGTCCTCCCGACGATCTCCTCCGGTGAAGCCACCCCCATGTCCCGGGCGAACTGGTGGTTGCAGCCCAGGAAGACGCTGTCGCAGTCCTTCCAGAACACCGAGTGGGGGATGTGCGCCAGGACGCTGGAGATCAGCGTCTGCTGATCCTGCATCTGGCGCTCCATGCGCTGGCGCTCGCGCATCTCCATCTGCAGGTACGAGTTGAGCGAGCGCATCCGCTCCTGGGCCTGCTCCAGCTCGGCGTTGCGCTGCTGTGCCTGCCGGAGCTGGGTGCGCAGGCGGATCTGCAGCTCGACCTGGCGCTTGAGCCCGAGCAGACCGCGGCGCTGGGCCTCGCTCAACGTCCGCGGACGCCGGTCGATGACGCAGAGGGTGCCGAGCGAATGGCCCTCCTCCGTCTGGATGGAAGCACCGGCGTAGAACCGGATGAACGGCTCGCCCTGGACCAGCGGGCTGAAGGCGAAGCGCTCATCGGCCCTCGCGTCCTCGACGAGCAAGACGCCCTCGCGCTCGATGGCATGGGTGCAGAAGGAGATGCCACGCTCCGTCTCAGTCACCCCGGACAGCCCGACGTTCGCCTTGAACCACTGGCGGTTCCGGTCCACCAGGCTGATGAGCGCGATGGGCGTGCCGCACAGCTCCGCGGCCAGCTGCACGATGTCATCGAAGTCGGGCTCGGGGGGTGTATCGAGAAGGCCGGAGCGCTCGAGCGCCAACAGCCGTTGCGCTTCATCTCTTTTCGGGGCGGGCGGTGGCATGGGCGTTTCGTGGGGGGCTCTGTTGCAGCATAGAAGGAAGCTCCCCCACAAATGGTTCGGCCATGAGCCACGCCTGCTTCCTCGCGCATGTAGGCATCAGCGCCCCAGGTGTGCAGTCTTCTTGGACAAAAGCCATTCTTATTACACTTCCAGCACACCAGCCACCCTGGCCCCCGCCTGGCCGCTCCTTCCACCCACCACCTGGGCCCTGGAGGAGCGGGTCGAAGCTCCGAATTCCGGCGGTGGAGCCGGGAAGAAATGGCGTGGACTTCGTTCCCCTGGTGAAGCCGGCGGCGAGAGGCCCGACGACGCGAAGCACGCCTCCCCGCTGTCCGACTCGTCACACCACACCGGAAGACCGGGGGGAGATTCACCATGAGCGCCATCGACACCAAGTACTCGCAGTTGGGCGGGAGCAGTGGCTTGCTGGGGGCACCGAAGACACCGGAGACGACCTGCCCGGATGGAGTGGGCCGCTTCCGCCACTACGCCTTCGGCTCCATCTACTGGAGCCCCGACAGCGGCGCCCATGAGATCCACGGCGCCATCCGCAACCGGTGGGCGCAGCTCGGCTGGGAGAAGGGCTTCCTCGGTTATCCGAAGACGGACGAGACGAAGACGCCGGATCAGATCGGCCGCTTCAACCACTTCCAGCACGGCTCCATCTACTGGAAGCCCACCCTCTCCGCCCACGAGGTCCACGGCCTCATCCGCTCCTACTGGGCGGAGCACGGCTGGGAGAAGAACCCGGACCTCGGCTACCCCATCTCCGATGAGCTGCCGGCCGCCGAGGGCTCCAAGAACCGCTACAGCGACTTCGAGAACGGCGTGCTGTACTGGCGCTACGGCGAGACCAAGGCCGTGGAGCTGAGCAAGATGGTCCTGGGCAACGCCAGCAAGACCGCGAGCGAGGTGCTGGAGGAGATCAAGAAGATCGCCGTCCCGCTGATGACGCAGAAGGTCGATGGGCACCAGCTCTACATCACCAGCGGCCCGACGCTCTGCGGGCCGGAGCCGCTGGGGAGCCCCATCAATCCGGCGGAGTACCTCAAGCCGGTCACCGACTACTCATTCAATGGCCAGCGCGTCATGAACCGGCTCTACAAGGTTCACACCGCGCTGGGCATCGAGGTGTCCGGCTCGGCGGACATCAGCGCCTCGCTCGAACTGCAGATCGAGGTCTTCTTCGACAAGAAGACCCGGACGGTCAACGCGGCGCCGCGCAAGTGGTGGATCTCCGTCCACGTGCCCTGGCCGACCTCGTGGGGGGTCTCCGCCGATGAGATCGTCGAGCAGTTCAAGAAGGTGGTCGGACCGGAGATCAACAAGGTCCACGAGATCGCCAAGGTGCCCGAGGGCATCAACATCCTGTCCGTCAAGACCATGCCCAATGGCGATCTGAACGTCTACATGGAGCCCCTGCTCTAAGCCGCCGCACCCGGGGGCGGGGCGACATGCCCCGCCCTGACGGTGAAGTCGCCGAAGCCCTCGCCGGGCTTCCTGTCGCGCGCATACGCGGCGAACAGCGGCTCCAGCGCCTCCAGGATGCCCGCCTCGTCGACGTTCTCGCGATACAGGCGGTTGAGGCGCTGGCCGCGCACGTCGCCCCCGAGGAAGAGGTTGTAGCGGCCGGGCCCCTTCCCCACGAGGGCGATCTCCGCGAGGTACGGCCGGGCGCAGCCATTGGGGCAGCCGGTGATGCGCAGGAGGATGTTCTCCTTCTCCAGCCCGTGGGCCGCGAGGCGCTCCTCCAGCAGCTCCACCACGCGCGGCAGGTAGCGCTCGGCCTCGGCCATGGCCAGGGCGCACGTCGGCAGGGCCACGCAGGCCAGCGCGTTCTTGCGCAGGGGGCTCGCGCGCTGGGTGCGCGTGATGCCATGCGTCTCGAGCAGGGCCTCGATGGCCGGACGGTCCGCCGGAGCCACACCCGCGATGATCAGGTTCTGGTTGGGCGTGAGCCGGAAGTCTCCCTTGTGCACCCGGGCGATCTCCCGCAGGCCCGTCAGCAGCCGCAGCTCCTCGCGGTCCGCCACACGGCCGCTCTCGACGAACAGCGTCAGGTTCCAGCGCCCGTCATGGCCCTGGAGCCAGCCGAAGCGGTCACCGTTGTGCTCGAAGACGACCGGGCGCGCGGGCTGCAAGGTGTAGCCGAGGCGCTTCTCCAACTCGGCGACGAACCAGGCGATGCCGCGATCCTCGATGGTGTACTTCAGGCGCGCGTGCTTGCGGTTGGTGCGGTCTCCGTAGTCACGCTGCACCTTCACCACGTTCTCCGCGACCTCGAGCAACTGCTCGGGGCGGATGAAGCCAATCACATCCGCGAGCCGGGGGAAGGTCGCGTTGTCACCGTGCGTGGCGCCCATGCCTCCGCCGACGGCGACGTTGAAGCCCACCAGCTCCCCGCCCTCCAGGATGGCGATGAAGCCCAGATCCTGCGAGAACACGTCCACGTCATTGAGGGGCGGGACCACGATGGCCACCTTGAACTTCCGGGGCAGGTAGGTGGCGCCGTAGATGGGCTCCTCCTCCTCGACGCCCGCGACCTTCTCCTCGTCCAGCCAGATCTCGTAGTAGGCGCGGGTCTTCGGACGCAGGTGCTCGGAGAGGCGGATGGACCACTGCTGCACCACCTCGTGGGCGCGCGAGTCCACGGGGTTGGGGTTGCACATCACGTTGCGGTTGACATCACCGCAAGCGGCGATGGTGTCGAGCAGCGTGGCGTTGATGCCCGCGATGGTGCGCTTCAGGTCGGTCTTGAGCACGCCGTGGAGCTGGAAGGCCTGGCGCGTGGTCAGCCGCAACGTCCCGTTGGCATGGGTGCGGGCGAGCTCGTCCAGGGCGAGCCACTGCTTCGGCGTGCACACGCCGCCGGGCAGGCGGGTGCGGATCATGAAGCTGTAGGCCGGCTCGAGCTTCTGCAACCGGCGCTCCTCGCGGATGTCGCGGTCGTCCTGCTGGTAGCTGCCGTGGAACTTGATCAGCTGGGTGTCGGCCGGGGCGATGGCGCCCGTGACCGGGTCGGCCAGACTCTCGACCAGGGTGCCCCGCAAGAGGCGGCTCCGCGCCTTGATGTGCTCCACCTCGCTCAGGGCCGGGGGCGACGGGTTCTTGCTCATGGTGTTCCTCACTCAGTAGACGTCGCGCAGGTAGCGGTGCTGCTCGCGCAGGGATTCGAGATACGCCTTCGCGTCCTCGCGGCTCTTGCCGCCGTGGGTCGCGATGACATCGATCAGGGCGTCGTGGACGTCCGGAGCCATGCGCTTCGCATCGCCGCAGACGTAGAGGTGGGCACCGCCCTCCAGCCAGGCGTGGAGCTCGCGGCCCTTCTCGCGCAGGCGCTGCTGCACGTAGACCTTCTGGCCCTGGTCTCGCGAGAAGGCGAGATCCAACCGGTGCAGGGAGCCCTTCTTGAAGGCCTCCTGCCACTCCGTCTGGTAGAGGAACTGGGTGCGGAAGTGCTGCTCGCCGAAGAAGAGCCAGTTGCGGCCGGCCGCCCCCGACTCCGCGCGCTCCTGCACGAAGGCGCGGAACGGAGCCACGCCCGTACCGGGGCCGATCATGATGACGTCACGGCTCGGGTCCTTGGGGAGGCGGAACCGTTCGTTGGCCTCGATGAAGACGTTCACCGTGTCCTGCTCGGCGGCGCGCGTCGCCAGGTATTGCGAGGCGGCGCCCACGTGGCGCGTCCCGAAGGCCTCGTAGTCCACCACGGCCAGCGTGAGGTGGACCTCCTCCCCTACCCGCTTCTGGCTGGAAGCGATCGAGTAGAGCCGGGGGGTCAGGCGGCGCAGCGCCCCCACCAGCTCCTCCGCCGTCCACGTCGCGGGCCAGGCGCGCAGCAGATCGATGACCTGATGGCTGGCCAGCAGCTCGCGCAGGGCCTCACCGCCCTCGGGCGTGAGCAGGCGCTGAAGCTCCGCGTTGCCAGAGCGAGTGGCGTGGCTCGCCAGGAACGGGCGGGCCAGGCGGGTGATCTCCAGCTCCTCCGTCAGCCACCGCTCGAGCGGCAGGGTGCGCCCCTCGCGCGACACCTCGGTGGCGCCCTTCAGCTTCAGCTCGGACAGCACCGCCGCGACGAGCTCCGGCGGATTCCGGGGCAACACGCCGAGCGCATCGCCCGGCTCATACGTCAGGCCAGAACCCACCAGCGACAGCTCCAGGTGGCGGACGTCCTTGAGGGCTCCGCGCCCGGTGATGCGCTGGTTGGCCAGCACCAGGGAGGGATAGGGATTCTCCCGGCTGAAGGTGGGCGTCACCGGCACGCTGCGCAGCGGGGTGACGGTCGCCAACGGGGCCCGGGGGGCGAGCTCCGTCCGTGCACGCTCCAGGGCCTCGCCCAACCAGGGCTCGGCCACCGGCTCGAAGTCCACGTCGCAGTCACCGCGCGCCAGCAGCCGCGATGCCCCGAGCTCGGCGAAGCGCTCGTCGAGGACGCGCCCGATCTCGCAGTACTTGGGGTAGCTCGAATCGCCCAGGGCCAGCACCGCGAACCGGAGCTGCTCGAGCCTGGGGGCGCGCTTGCCCACGATGAAGTCGAAGAAGCCGCGCGCGTCATCGGGAGGATCGCCGTCCCCCTGGGTGCTGATCACCACGTACAGGAGCCGCTCGTTCTTCAGCTCGCGCTGGGGGTACTCGCTGGCGCGGAAGGTGCGCACCGCGAGACCGGCGGCCTCGGCCCGCTGCTTGAGCCGCTCGGCGAGCAGCCGGCTGTTGCCCGTCTGGGTGCCGTAGATGATGGTGAGCGTGCCCTGGGGCGAGGCCTCCACGGCCGGCGCGGGCTGGGTGGAGGCACTCACGGGCACCTGCCGGACGGCGAGCCCGGCGAAGTACCCGCTCAGCCACGTGAGCGAGGTGGAGTCGAGGCCCTCGACCAGGCGCTGCAACAGCGCGCCCTTCTCCTCGCCGAGCGACGTGGCCAGGGTGGCGAGCGAGGGGATGTTCACGGGAGAAGTCACGGCGTCGTCTCCTGAGCGGCCAGGACCTGCTTCACCTGGTGCTCCAGCTCCTGGGAGGGCTCCAGCTCCAGCCAGGGAATGCCGGCGTCGCGGAGCTGCTCACGCAGTCCCAACCGGGCCTGCGGAACGGGGGTGTAGAGGATGGCGATCAGCCCGGCCTCGGCCAGCGAGAGGGCTGCCTCCGCGTCGCCACGGATGGTGGCCACGTGGCGGCCCAGGTCGAACAGCGCCCGCTCGAGCCGCAGCGCGCCCTCCTGGACGTCCGGGGTGCCCGCCAGCACGAGGACCGCACCGGACTGCCCGAGGCGCTCGCGCCGCTCCTGGGCGGAGATGAGGGAGCGGGACTCCCGCGTCCCGGCGCCGTCCGACGCCACGGGCCCGAGGATCATCCCCGCGGCGACCGTGTCGTTGGAGAGCGGGTCGACGAGGATGAAGGCGCCCGTCTTCCGGTTGTCCTGGTAGGGGTCGCACACCAGCGGGCGCTTGCAGACGAGGCGGACCTTGCCGATCTCGTTGAGCGACAGGGACTCGGCGGGGACCTCGGACAGGTCCTCCAGCTCCTTGCGCCAGAGCACCTGCTCGACGTGGGCCGGGACGTACTTCGAGGTGTGCTTCACCAGGTACCGGCGCGAGCCATCCAGGGGCTTCTCGCCGAACCACACCAGCATGGCCTCCAACTGCTGGAGCACCAGCGGGGACTGGCCGGCGTGCGCGATGAGATCTCCCCGGCTGACGTCCACCTCGTCGGTCAGACGCAGGGTGACGGAGGACGGCGCGCTGGCCTCCGGGAGGCTCCCCTCGAAGGTGTCGATGGACGCGATGCGCGTCCGCCGCTTGGAAGGATGGATCACCACCTCGTCGCCCACGCGCACCGTGCCGGAGGCGAGCTGCCCGGCGAAACCGCGGTAGTACAGGTCCGGCCGCAGCACGTACTGGACCGGGAAGCGGAAGGCGGCGCCGTCCTGCCGGCGCTGGTGCGGCAGGGACTCCAGCCACCCGAGGAGCGTCTCGCCGTCGTGCCACGGCGTGCGGGCGCTCGGCTGGGTGATGTTGTCCCCGGCGCGCGCGCTGATGGGGAAGAAGCGGACCTGCTCGAACCCGAGCGTGCGGGCGAACGCACCGAACTCCGTCGCGAGCCGGTCGAAGACGGCGCGGTCGAAGTCCATCAGGTCCATCTTGTTGATGGCCACCGCGAGGTACGGAATGCGCAGCAGCGAGGCGATGTACGCATGGCGCCGCGTCTGCGGGAGGATGCCCAGGCGCGCGTCCACCAGGATGACCCCGGCGTCGGCCGTGGAGGCCCCGGTGGCCATGTTGCGCGTGTACTGGAGATGTCCCGGCGTGTCGGCGACGATCACCTTGCGCCGGCGCGTGGAGAAGTAGCGGTACGCCACGTCGATGGTGATGCCCTGCTCGCGCTCGGCCCGGAGCCCGTCGGTGAAGAGCGAGAAGTCGATCTCCTCGCCCGCGCTGGCGCGCTTCACCGCGGCCACCTGGTCCTCGAACAGGCCATTGCACTCGTAGAGGAGCCGGCCGATCAGCGTGGACTTGCCATCGTCCACCGAGCCCACCACCGCCAGACGCAGCAGCTCCTTCTCGGAGTGATCGGCGAGGAACCGCTGAACCTCTTGATTGCTGTCCTGCAACTGCTCCGCGGCGGTCATTAGAAGTACCCCTCGCGCTTCTTCAGCTCCATCGAGCCTTCTTCGTCGTGATCAATGAGGCGGCCCTGGCGCTCGGACACGCGGGCCTCCATCATCTCGGAGATGACGCCCTCGACCGTGGTGGCCGAGGACTCCACGGCGCCACTGAGCGGGTAGCAGCCCAGCGTGCGGAAGCGCACCCGCTTCTGCACGGGACGCTCGCCGGGACGCAGCCGCATCCGCTCGTCGTCGACCATGATCCACATGCCGTTGCGGTTCACCACCGGGCGCTCGGCGGCGAAGTACAGCGGGACGACGGGGATGCGCTCCTTGAGGACGTAGTGCCACACGTCCAGCTCCGTCCAGTTGGAGAGCGGGAAGACGCGCATGCTCTCGCCCGCGTCGATGCGGCCGTTGTAGAGGTTCCACAGCTCGGGGCGCTGGCGCCGCGGCTCCCACTGTCCGTGACGGTCGCGGAAGGAATAGACGCGCTCCTTGGCGCGGGACTTCTCCTCGTCGCGCCGGGCCCCGCCGAAGGCCGCGTCGAAGCCGTGCTCCGCGAGCGCCTCGAGCAGCGACTGCGTCTTCATGGCGTGGGTGTACTTCTGGCTGCCATGGTCGAAGGGGTTGATGCCCTCGGCGAGCGCCTTCTTGTTCTGGTGCACGATCAGCTTCAGCCCGTGCCTCGCCGTGAACTGGTCGCGGAACGTGTACATGTCCCGGAACTTCCAGGTGGTGTCCACGTGCAGCAACGGGAACGGCAGGGGCGCCGGGTGGAACGCCTTCCGGGCCAGGTGCAGCAGCACCTGCGAGTCCTTGCCGATGCTGTAGAGCATCACCGGGTTGGCGAACTCGGCGGCCGTCTCCCGGATGATGTGGATGCTCTCGGCCTCCAGCACCGCGAGGTGCGAGAGACGCGAGGACAGGGTGTCACTCATGGCCAGCCTCCGCCTTCAGGAATTGCGCGTACTCGGACATCACGGGCTCGGACCGGGTCAGCGAGGGGAGCTGGGAGCGCAGCGAGACGACCTCGCCCACCACCAGCAGGGCCGGAGAGCCGACGGCGGCCTCACGGGCGCGCGAGGCGATGCCCGCCAGGGGCGCCTCGATGACCCGCTGGTGCTCCCAGGTGCCCGCCTCGACGATGGCGGCCGGGGTGCTCGGCGAGCGTCCCGCCGCGATGAGCGCCAGCGTCGCCTCCTCCAACCGGCTGCCCGCCATGAACAGCACGAGCGTCTCCGCCCCGGCCAGGTGCGCCCAGTCCGGCGCCTTCCCGGCCCGGTGCCCGGTGGCGAACGTCACCGAGCCCGACACGCCCCGGTGGGTGACCGGAATGCCCGCCGCCGCCGGAGCCGCCACGCCGCTGGAGACTCCCGGCACCACCTCGTAGGGGATGCCCGCCGCCTCCAGCGCGAGGGCCTCCTCGGCGCCGCGGCCGAAGACGAACGGATCTCCGCCCTTGAGCCGCACCACCCTGCGCCCGAGCTTCGCCTGGGAGATGAGCAGCGCGTTGATCTCCTCCTGCGCCACCGACTCTCCCCCACCCTCCTTGCCCACGAACAGGAGCCGGGCGCGAGGCCGCGCGTACTTCAGCACCTCGGAATGGACGAGGCGGTCATGGACCACCGCATCCGCGGTTTCGAGCAACTGGACCGCCCGGAGGGTGAGCAGGCCGGGATCTCCGGGCCCCGCTCCCACCAGATAGACCTTGCCGTTGCCGTGCTTGCTCATGTCGTCTCTCCAAAAGTCTCGAGCGCGGCGCGTACCCGGACCCAGGCGGCCTTGCGCTGACCGCGCGTCAGCAGCTCCCCGGCCTCGCCCTCCACCAGCTGCTTCAGCAGCCGCATCCGCCCGGCACCGCACGGCAGGCGCTTGCGCAGCCACCCACTCAGCCGCGCGAGCTGCACATGGCCGGGCCCCACCTGCTCCATGAACCGCCGCCGCAGCTGCCGGGCCAGCGAGGGGGACTGCCCGGAGGTGGAGACCGCCACGACGATGGGACCGCGCCTGCCCACCGAGGGCAGCGTGAAGTCACACAGCTCGGGGATGTCCGCCGCGTTCACCCAGACCCCGAGGTCCCGCGCCTCCGCGGCCACGGCCTCGCTCACCTGCCGGTCATCCGTGGCCACGAACACGAGCTGCTGCCCGTGCACGTCGCCCGACACATAGGCGCGCTCCAGCAGCTCCAGGCGGCCCTCGTCCGCGAGCCGGCGGAGGGCCGGGCTGACACGAGGCGCCACCACCCGCAGCCGCGCGCCCGCGTCCACCAACTGCTGGCCCCGCTCGTCCGCGATGTTGCCCGCCCCGACCAGGAGGACCCGCTTGCCCTGAAGGCGGAGGCAGACGGGGAAGTCCACATGCGTGCTCATGACGAAACCTCGAGGCCCGGACTAGCGGCGGACATGCAACCCGCACTCGCGGTTCTCGGGGGACTCCCACCACCAGCGGCCGGCGCGCTCGTCCTCGTAGGGCCGCACCGCGCGAGTGCAGGGGGCGCACCCGATGGACGGATAGCCCCGATCGTGCAGCGCGTTGTAGGGCACGCCGTGTGTCTTCACGTACTCCCACACCTCACGGGAGGTCCAACGCGTCAGGGGGCTCACCTTGACGAGCCCGTGCGTGGCATCCAGCTCCACGCTCTCCACCGAGGTGCGGGTCACCGACTGCTCCCGGCGCAGCCCCGTCACCCAGGCCTCACGCCCGGCGAGCGCGCGCCGCAGCGGCTCCACCTTGCGGATGCCGCAGCACTCCTTGCGCTCCTCGATGCTCTGCTTGAAGGAGAAGTACCCCTTGGTGGACTCCAGCGCCTCCACGCGCTCGCGCGCCGGGAAGAACGTCTCGATCTCCACCCCGTAGCGGCGGCGCACCACGTCCATCACCTCGTACGTCTCCGGAGGCAGCCGGCCGGTATCCAGCGTGAACAGGCGCACGCTCGGAGCGTGCGTGCGGGCCAGATCGATGAGGACCATGTCCTCCACGCCAAAGCTGGAGGCGATGGCCGCGCGCGCGCCGAACCGCCGCTCGACCCAGGCCAGCACCACCTCGGCGGGTGCGTCGCGCAGCTCCTCCGACGCGGTACGCAACTCTTCCGGAGAGACACCGTGGGATGACTGGAGGGTGGAGGACATGGCCGGGTCCGGGGCGAAGAAGGCAAAAAGGAACCGGACGCCTCTCGCGAGGACGCGCCGGGACGAAGGGATTTGAAAGACAAGCGGCCCGTCTCCTCTTCCGAGGGCGGGCCGCGAGTCAGGGACAGCTCAAGAAGTCACTGGCTCCTCGAGAACTCGGCACCCGCTGACTGGCTGCCGGTACACATCCGACAGCAGCGACACTTTGTGGGTGCGGTGACTGTCGAAAGGTGGAGCGTCATCGTGGTTCCTTAGTAACGCTGGTGGGCGTCATCCGTCAAGATGGACATTACGCCAATATGGCGGATGCCACCCGGGGAGAGCCCGCCGGGGTGACCTTCGCGGTTCTTTGACACTGGGGCGCGGGCTGAATAGAAGCCTCGGCGTCAACCCACTCCAGAGGTCATATGATTCAAGCTGTCACCCACGTCACCGTATACGTGAAGGACGACGACGAGGCGCTCGCCTTCTTCACGGGCAAGCTCGGCTTCAAGAAGCAGTCGGACAGCCCGATGGGCCCGGAAGGGCCTCGCTGGATCACCGTCTCGCCTGTCGGCCAGCCGGACTTCGAGCTCACCCTCCTCAATCCCTCCACCTGGTTCAAGGGTGAGGAGGCCAGGACGGCGTCGGAGCAGATCGGCCGTCAGGCGATGATCGTCCTGGCCAGCGACGACATCGAGGCCGACCACCGCGCCCTCACCGCCGCGGGCGTCACCGTGGAAGGACCGGTCCGCGATCTGCCCTGGGGCCGCGACCTGATCTTCAAGGATCTCCACGGCAACCGTTACAACCTGGTGCAGTCGAAATAGGGCATATAAAGGAGTCGTGCCCACCCTGACGACCCTCACCATCTATCCCTTGAAGTCGTGCGCGGGTCTGCCGCTGACCCGCGCCACCGTGGAGCCGCTCGGAATCCAGCATGACCGCCGGTGGATGGCGGTCCGCCCGGATGGCTCCTTCATCACCGGGCGGGAGTTTCCCGCGCTCGTGCGCCTGCGCGCAGTCCCCGGGCCAGCGGGGCTCCAGCTGTCTGCGCCGGGCATGCCCGAGCTCCAGGTCCCCCTGCCCCCAGCCGATGCGCCCCGCCTCGACGTCACCGTGTGGGACGACACCTGCTCCGCCGCCCGCGTGTCCCCCGAGGCGGACCGCTGGCTCTCCGAGTACATCGGACAGCCCCTGGTGCTCGTGCACGTGGACGCGCGGATGGACCGCCCGGTGGATCCGGAGTACGCGGCCCCGGAGGATCGCGTCGGCTTCGCGGATGCCTTTCCCCTGCTGCTCATCTCCCAGGCCTCGCTGGACGACCTCAACCAGCGCCTGGAGCACCCCATCCCGATGGCCCGCTTCCGTCCCAACCTCGTGGTGGAGGGCTGCGGCGCCTTCGCCGAGGACGGCTGGAAGCGGCTGCGCATCGGCACCGTGGAGCTGGCCGTGGTGAAGCCCTGCGACCGCTGCGTCTTCACCACCATAGATCCGGAGACGGCCCGGGCCGATCCCCAGCAGGAGCCGCTGCGCACGCTCGCCACCTACCGGCGCGTGGGCCCGAAGAACAAGGTGATGTTCGGCCAGAACGTCATCGTGCGGCGCCCCGGCGTCATCAGCGTGGGCGACGCGGTGGAGATCCTGGAGTAGACCGGGCGGAGGGGAACCCCTCACGCGGGGATTCCTTCCCGCCCCTCCTCCCGGTGTTGTTCGAGCAGCAGCCGGGCCTCGTGGAGTTCCTTCACGTCGAGGTCCGGCGCGAACCGGCCCTGGAGGCGCGCCAGCCTCCGCAGCGCCACCTCGGGGTGTCCCCTGTCCCGCTGGCGTGCCAGGGCCAACGTGGCCCGCAGCTCGAAAAGAGTGGCCCGCTGCCGCCGGGCCACGGCCAGGGCCTGGAGAAGGCAGCACCTCGCCTCCGCTTCCCTCCCGTCCGCGCGGAGCAGCTCCCCGTGGATCCGGTGAAGCTCGGCCTCGAAGAAGCGCGCCCCCGTCTCCTCCGAAATCCGCAATCCCGCCTCCACCTCGGACAACCCTTCCCTCACCTGCCCCAACTCCAGATACACGTCCGCGAGCAGTCCGAGGAAATAGTGCATGAAGGACCTGGCGCCCAGCTGCTTCATCTGCTCGATGCCGCTCCGCATGTCCTCGAGTCCCTCCGTCATCCGCCCCAGGCGCGTCAATGCCCAACCTCGCTGCGACCTGGCTCCCGCCACCAGGGGTTGAGCCCAGATGCCGGAGACGAGACCGAGTCCCTCCTCGCTCAAGCGCAAGGTGCTCCGGGCATCTCCGAGGAGCTGATGGACTCCCGTCGCGAAGATCAGCGCATAGGCCTTGTTGACGGGATCGGGCCAGCCATGGGCCAGCACGAGCAGCTCGTTCATGAGGCGTTGGGCCTCATGTGGTTGCATGCGCAAAACGTAGATGAAGGACTGGACCACCAGATCATCCACCCGCTCGGTGAACCAGAGCCGCTCGTCGACGGCACCGTGCGGCGAACTCCTCGAACCCATGAGCCACGTCATCTGCTCGCGATAGTCCAGGGCCCTGTCGAACTCCCCTTTATTGAAGTACAAGGTCGAGAACATCCGGTAACCCTGGGCAATCAACTCCGGGCTCTCGCGGCGCCGGCCCAGCGACAGCAACTGCTCGGCAAGCTCGAGCAGCCTGTCGAACCGTCCCGTCATGGAGAAATAGGCGCCCAGGCCCATCCAGAGCATGTCGAGCCGCGGAGCCGCATCCCCCATCTGGCGGAACAACTCCAGCACCCGGGCATAGGTCCGCTCCACTTCGGGAGAACCGTAGCCCTTGATGTCCATCAGCAGGATGCCGAGGCCGTTCAACAGACGCAGCTCGTCTGCCTGATGCGCGAGGCGACCCGGAAGGTGGCGCAGCAACGCCAGCGCCTGCTGCGTGTGGGAGAGGGCTTCCAGGGTCGCCGAGCGCGTGACGGCCAGTTGCGCGGCCCGTTCCCAATGAGGGAGGGCCACCGCGTACTCGCCCGCCTCCGTGTAGTGATGGGCGAGCACCTCGGGCCGCGCATTCACCATGTCCTGGAACCGCTCCACCAGGGCCTGGGCCACGCGCCGGTGGTGCTGCCTGCGCGAGCTGCGCGGCAGTGACTGGTAGGCCGCCTCCTGGATGAGGGCGTGGCGGAACTGGTACTCGTCTCCACCGGGCTCCTCGCGGGAGCGTTGCAGCAGCCCCGCCGAGACGAGTCCCGCGAGGTCCTCCTGGAGCAGGGTCTCGTCCCGGGCGAGGAGCTGGGAGATGAGCGCGTGACTGAAGCCACGCCCCACCACGGCGCACAGCTGCGCCAGGGCCTTCTGCCGGGGCGGCAGTGCATCCAGCCGGGACAGCAGCAGTTCGTGCAGGGTGACGGGGATGGAGGGCAGGTGATCGCCCGGCTCCCGCTCGAGCACCAGGCGCGTCATCTCCTCCACGAAGAGGGGAATGCCGTCCGTCTTCGCTACCAACTGGGAGACCGTCTCCTGCGGAAGCTCCCTGCCACGAGCGAGCCCCCGCACCAGGGCCACCGTGGACTCCGACGGCAGCCGGTCGAGCGCGATCCGATGGAACCCGGGGGGTGGTGGCCAGGACGGCTGGAACTCGGGACGAGCACTGAGGACGAGGAGGATCCTCGCCTTCGAGACGTGCTCGCTCAGCAGGCCGAGCAGCTCCAACGTGGAGGGGTCGGCCCAGTGGAGATCCTCGACGACGAGCAGCACCGGCTGCTCTTCCGCCATCCGGAGGAACAGGAGCCGCAGCGCCTCGAGCACGATCCGCTTGCACTCCTTCTGGTTCTCCAGGGACAGCAGGCAGGAGGCATCTCCGGTACAGGGAGCGGAGAGGAGCACGGAGATCTCCCGCCACAGCACCGCGGGAACGCCGAGCCCCACCAACCGCGCTTCCACCTCACGCATGTCCCGCCGCTGGAGCTCATCCGGTCCGAGCTGGAAGAAGCACCGCAGCAGTTCGATGACCGGGGAGAAGGCACTGTTGCGGAACTGCCACCAGCACTGGGCGCGCAGACGGTGGTTCGATGCTGGAGACACCCGCTCCCACAACTCCTGGATGAGGCGGGACTTGCCGATACCGGCCTCCCCGCTCAGCAGGAGGCAGGCGCCGGCCCCATCGCGAGCCCGCGCCCAGAAGCCCCGCAGCCGCGCCAGCTCATGCTCGCGCCCCACCAGCGGCGAGAGGCCCCCCACCGCGAGCGCCCGCTCGAACCGGGAGGCCACCTCGCGCTCGCGCAGCACGCGGTACGCCTCCTCGGACGGAAGTCCGAGCGGCTCGGACTCGAAGGCGCCACGCACGAGCCTCCACGTGGTGCCACTGAGCACCACCGTGCCCGCCTCCGCCCGCCGCGACAGGGAGGCCGCCACTCGCGGGGCCTCGCCCTGGATGGCGGGCAGCCTCCCCTGTCCGTTCAGGGAGAGCGCGTCGAACACCACCTCATCCGTGTGGATGCCCACCCGCACGGCGAGCCCGGGGGACACCGGGTTCCGGGCTTCCTCCACAAAGGACCGGGTCAGCTGGAGCCCCGCGCGGACCGCGCGCTCCGAGTCGTCCTCCCGGACCGTGGGATAGCCGAAGCAGGCCAGCACCTCTCCACCGATGGAGAGGGCGATGGCACCTTCATACCGCTGGATGATGTCCGCGCAGCGGCGGTGGAAGTCCGCGTGCCGCTCGCTGGCGTCCTCGGGATCGAGCCACTCCTCGCCGCTGGAGCAGCTCACGAGCGTACAGGACACCAGCGTCACCTGCCGCCGCTGGAGCGGCATGAGCTTCGGCGTCTCGCGCCAGGGTCCGAGCAAGTCCTCCAACTGGCGCAGCCTCGTCCGCAGCTCGGACGCGGTGCCCAGGCGGCGCGAGGGCTCCTTGATCAGCAGAGCGGCCACGAGCCGCTCCACCTCCTCGGGGAGCTCCGGGGCGCGCTCGCGCACGGAAGGCATCGGGTCGGGAGACAGCACCCGTTCCCGCAGCTCCTGAAGCGAGGTGAACGGATAGGGAAACTCCCCCGTGAGCATCTCGTACATCAGGATACCCGCTGCCCAGAGGTCCGTCCGCGCGTCCTGCGTCCCTCCCCGCCACTGCTCCGGGGCCATATAGGCGGGCGTGCCGGCCGTGGGCAGGTGGGGCACGAGCGGGGACGTCCTGGACATGAGGTGCGCCAGACCGAAGTCGAGCAGCTTCACCCTTCCATCCCGGGTGAGGAGGACGTTGCTCGGCTTGAGGTCCCGGTGGACGATGTGGTGCGCGTGGGCATGGGCCAGACCCGCGGCCACGGCGCTCAGGATCTCGAGCGTCCGCCGGAGGCCCGGCCTGCCCCTCCGCAACACCGAGGTCAGCGACTCCCCCTCCAGGCACTCCATCACCAGGAAGGGGACACGGGGCTCCCAGGGCGCACCGCTCCATTCGGAGACATCGAAGAGCCGGACGATGTTCTCGTGATCGAGCCGGGCGATGGCCCGAGCCTCCTCCCACAGCCGGGAGCCTGGCAGCTGACCGGCCCGCCCGTTCCGGGGCAGCAGGAACTTGAGGGCCACCTCGCGCCCGAGCTCGACGTCCCGGGCCCGGAAGACCCGCCCCATCGCGCCCCCTCCCAGCTCCTCGAGAATCTCGAACCGGCGCCCCTCACGGCCTCCCATCCGCGCCCCGGGCATGGGGACTCGGAGCAACGCATCCGCATGGGCCACCTCGCGCAGGAAGGAGTCCTCGAAATCCTCCACCTCCTCGGAGACGGGAGCCCCTGGCGGGGGCAAGTCCCCTTGCACCCTCTCCTGGATCTGTTCCTCCTGCATCAGTCGCCCCCCATGCCGTGCGTGAGCCCTCCCTCCTGGGTAACGACGAGTCATCAAAAGGACTGAAAGAATTACGCTCCTTCCGGGAGTGGTCCCGGGAACCAGGGCTGCTCCTTCCTCTCGTCGAGACCTCACCGAGCGCCTGGCGGGCTGGCACGCCGCATGCTGTACGGACTGTCCACCATGACTGTCGCGCTTCGTGCCCGAGGCACCTTCCAGCTGGTGAAGCAGGCCTTCTCGGAGTGGAACGAGGACAAGGCGCCCATGTTCGCGGCCTCGCTCTCGTACTACACGATGTTCTCGATCGCCCCGGTGCTCGTCATCGCCGTCAGCGTGGCCGGAATGGTCTTCGGCGAGGAGGCGGCACGGGGCCAGGTCCAGGCGCAGCTCCAGGAGCTGGTCGGACATAGCGGCGCCGAGGTCATCGGGCAGATGATGATCAGCGCCCGGAAGCCGAGCGCTGGAATCCTCGCGACGGCCCTGGGAGTGATCGCCCTGATCTTCGGCGCGACGGGTGTCTTCGTGCAGCTCCAGGAGGCGCTCAATCACATCTGGCACGTCCAGCCTCCGCCACGCAACGGAGTGCTGAACTTCCTGCGCAGCCGCTTCCTGTCGTTCGCGATGGTGCTGGTGATTGGCTTCCTGCTGCTCGTCTCGCTGGTGGTGAGCGCCGCGCTGGCGGGAATCGGCGCCTGGTTCGACCACGTGTTTCCCGGCTGGACGCTGATGTGGCAGGGGCTCAACCTGGTCATCTCCTTCGCCGTCATCACCGTGCTGTTCGCGATGATGTTCAAGCTGCTCCCCGACACGCACATCGCCTGGCGGGATGTGTGGCTCGGCGCGGCCGTGACGTCCCTGCTCTTCAGCCTGGGGAAGTTCGGCATCGGCCTGTACCTGGGACGGAGCACCGTCGCCTCGAGCTACGGCGCGGCGGGCTCGCTGGCCGTCGTGCTCATCTGGGTCTACTACTCGGCGCAGATCCTCTTCCTGGGAGCGGAGTTCACCCAGGTCTACGCCCGGCGCCACGGCAGCCGCACGGGAGAGCCCTGGCCGGTCCGGGAGAGCACGCTCCCGGTCCCTCCGCGCGAGTCCCCGCGGACCCCGCGCCCGGCGTCCTGATGCGGCCCGGGTGTCAGGCTGAAGCGGCGCGCCCGTCATGGTAGGGTGATGGGGCCGCTCGCGGGACTGTGATGCGACTTCCGAACCGAGCCTTTGGAGCTTGACTAGCTGGTCGTGTCCTCTCTCCCCGAGCGGCTCCTTTCTTCCGCCCGAGCCCCGGACAGGTTCGAAGGAGTCCGCCGTGAAGGACCTGGCGCTGGCGCGCGCCGAGCAGGTTGCCCGCGAGGATCTGGTGATGTTCGTGAACGCGTGCTTCTCCTGCACGGGGCAGCGCGAGTTCTACAACGACGCGCGAGGCCAGTCGGTCGCCATCGACTTCCTGCACGAGTACATCCTGGGCAACTACCGCCGCCTCTACGCGAGGACGCTGGCCGCGGGCATCAACCACTTCAACCAGGCGCAGATCATCCTCAACCTGCTGGCCACCGGGAAGCAGACGTCCCCCGAGGACCGGCGCGAGGAGGGAGCGCTCATCGCCTCGGCGCTCCGGGCCCTGCCCCCGCAGCGGGCCTTCCGGGTGCTGGAGCTGCTGCGCGAGCGGCGCATCAACAACCGCCGGGCACGCGCCATCGCCCGCGAGTACCTGGAGGGGCGGCCGGACCTGAGCTTCGACGCGGTGAAGTACCGCGCCAAGCTGCGGGCCACGGTGGCGCACGGACACTTGAAGCTCTCGGGTGAGCTGAACCCCTTCCTCTTCCAGGGCTGGCGCAAGCGCGTGTACACGACGCCGCTGCTGGAGAAGTTCCGCCAGGCCCACTTCGCTCAGGACGCCCTCTTCGAGCTGCCCTTCACCATCGCCGAGGGGCTGGCCGTGAAGCACGGCATCCCCCGGGGGGTGTTCCTCGAGCGCATCGAGCCGCGCCTCACCGTGGCCGAGCGGCTGCGCCTGCAGGGTGCCGCGGCGCGCGAGGAGGGAACCATCACCCTCGACCTCGGGCGGGCCGCGCTCACGAAGCTGGCGCTCTACGTGCTCTCCCTGAAGCCGGAGACGCGGCGGGAGCGGCGTGCCGAGCTGCATGCCGCGCTGGAGCAGTCCGCCGCGAGGACGCTGCGCCGGGCCTCGGTGCCGCTGGGCCGGGTGGCCGCCGTGCTGGACAACAGCTACTCCGCATCCGGCTCCACCGAAAAGCGCCGCCGTCCGCTGGGGGTGGCACTCGCCGCGCACTACCTGCTGTCCGCCTCGGCCCGCGAGTTCCGCGCCTTCTGGACGAACCCCATCGAGGATCCATTGCTCGTGGAGGCCCGGGGCCAGACCGACCTGGCCACCCCGCTGCTCGACGCCCTGGACTGGATGCCGGACCTGGTGGTCGTCGTGTCCGATGGCTACGACAATGATCCGCCCAACGCCGTGGCCGAGGTGACCCGCGTCTTCCGCACGAAGCTGGACCCGGGGCGCCGGACGACCCTCGTCCACGCCAACCCCGTGTTCGCCTCGGAGCTCTACGCTCCACGAGGCATTGGAGCCCTCGTGCCCACGGTGGGCGTGCGGGACGCGGAGGATCTGCCCACGGTGCTCGGCTTCGCGCGCTTCGCGGAGGGCGCGGCCCCGCTGTCGGAGCTGGAGGACTACCTCGCGGCGCGTGTGCGGCGGTTGCTCGAGCGCGGGAAGCCCCTTCCCGCCGAGGAGGAGGCGTGATGAGCCGGGACAAGACGAGGCGCCTCCTGCCCACGGGCCTGCGGCTGGCGCCCTCGCAGGTGTGGGGCAGCATCCGCCTGGTGCCGGTGCTGCGGGACGAGGTGCGGGGGGACCTGCGCTTCGCCCGGAGGACGTACGACGATGACCTCGCGGTCGTCTCGCTGAAGGGCGGGCTGATGGAGCCCGGGCTCAAGTACATCTCCTACGTGCCGCACGGGCTGGTGATGTCGTGGGACAACAAGCAGGCGGAGGTGGTCGCGGGGACGCGGCTCCACAAGCCCGACGGCAAGGTGCTGAAGGCCGGTCCGTTCACCGTCCGCGTGCTGCACCGCATGGCGCGCCGGGAGGACAAGAACCGGCTGCGGCTGCTGCCGCTGCACCTGGCGATGGAGGGCTTCCTCGCCATGCACTTCGGCGGACCGGAGGTGGCGTGGACCGAGTACTCGCAGGAGGCCCTCTCCCACGGGTTGGATCCCCGGGGCGAGTCGTCGGTGCCCGGCTGGGCGAGCACGGCCTTCGACGAGGCCCTGCGCGTCTTCGAGATCAACGAGCAGCAGGTGGGGGTGCTCATCTTCAAGGCCGACATGCTGCTGTCCGCCTGCATCGTCTCCCACCCCGAGGACTACCGGGCGCTGCACCGGGCCCTGCTGGAGGACTTCTACGGCGAGCTGCTGCTGCAGTATGGCTTCCTCGCGAACTCGGCCGACCTGTGGCTCTCCATCGATGACCGTCAGGTCTCCTCGATGGCCGATCTGAGGAACGCCGTCGGACGCATGCGGCGCGACTGGGCGGACTTCCAGGGCTTCATGGCTGGAGGCCTCTTCGGCACGGAGGTCGTGACGAGCACCGTCTACGAGGCGGGGCCGTTCCACCTCGAGCGCTTCGTCACCAGCCTCGTGCCCTCCGAGGAGAACCACCTCGGCGAGCTCATCGTGCGAGCGGACGGCACGCTCGAGTACCTCAAGACGTACCGCCTGTCGGCGGCGCAGACGCGGCGGGCCTATCTGCTCAAGCAGCTCGCGGGCGCCAATTGGAACCTGGAGCGCGCGGCGGCCGGCCTGAAGACCACCCGGGAGGACCTGGTGGTGCGCCTGAACAACGCCGGCTTCGGCTATCTCCTCAAGGAGTCCGTGCTCCGGGAGGCCCTGCGGCACCGGTAGCCCGGGCGGTAGACGCGCCCTACCCCGCTACCCGCAGCGGCTCCGGAGCCGAGTCCTTCGACAGCAGGATGAGCCGCGTGGCCTCCTGCGCCCTCACCGTCATGGGCCGGGTCACCTCCATGAGCATCGAGCCACGAGCGACAGTCCAGAGGCCCTCGTGCTCGACCTCCAGCACGCCCGACAGCACGAACACGTGGGTGCCCGCCTCGAGGGCCAGCGTCCCCTGTGCCTTCAGGTCGCGGTGCACGCCGCTCTGCACCCAGGCCAGCCGCCCCTTGCGCCCGAGGTGCCCGTAGCGGTCCAGCCCGCGCACCAGGTCATCGAAGCGGCGCTCGGCGAACCGCAGCCACACGCCCTGCCGGAGGTTGGCATTGGACTCCATCAGCGGCAGCAGCGCCGAGCGGGGGATGCGCACCAGCATGGACGCGGTGGCGGTGCGGATGGAGGCCGAGCGGCGCTCCCCGGCGAGCATGGCGATCTCCCCGAACAGCGAGCCGCTGCCGAGCTCGTCCACGACCTTCTCGCGCTCCTCGCGCTCGGCCAGCACGTAGACCGCGCCGCTGGCGAGCAGGTACATCTCGTCGCTGGCATCTCCCCTGTGGAAGACGTACCTGCCCCCCGCGATCGTGATGATCTCCGAGCGCCGGGCCAGCTCCCGCAGGGTGACCTCGTCGAAGTGCGAGAAGAGGGACGCCCGGCGCAACTGCCGCAGCACCTCGGGGCGCAACATGCGGGCCCCGATCGACGTCTTCTGCACCAGGGCCGCCGTCGCCTGGATGGGCTGGCGCAGCTTCCGCTGGCCCATGGAGCGGATCATGTTCATCAGGTTGGGCACGGTGATGGGCACCACCGTCACCAGCCCGTGTCCCTCGACGTAGCCCGGGTTGGCCTCGACGAAGTAGCGCGCCGGAGGCTTGTCACAGTGGAGCCAGTACTCGCGCTCCATCTCCGTCTCGCGCGTCCGCCAGCCCACCTCGCGCACCAGGGGATTGGCCGGGTCCACCCGCTCCAGACCGAACTCCGTGGCCAGCTCGTCCATGAAGCCCAGCAGCTCCGGCGGCGTCTCCTGCTCGCGCCGGGGCCACACCTCGCCGAAGTACTTGGCGAACAGCGAATAGCTGGACGGGTGCACCAGCGAGCCCAGGTAGAACGCCCGCCGGCCCGGGTGCTTGAGCAGGTAGCTCAGCGCCATCTTCAACCCGAAGCGCGCGTTGGCGTTGCCACCCCGGTACGCACGCAGCGAGCCCGCCTCCGCGCGAAACACCGCCGTGGGCACTCCGCCGAACTGCTTCTCGAAGATGTGCAGGGCGAAATAGCCGACCGTCTCCCCCGCCTCGTTCTTGTGGAGTTGGATCCACGTGTGATCGGCCTTCGAGTCGATCACGTACTTCCTGAAGGACTCCCGCTCCACCCCGTCGAAGATCTGCCGGTGCACCTCGTAGAGCGCGTCGGTGAGACTCGATCGCTCCTCGGGGGACATGGACTTGGGAACGACGACGTCGCTATGCGTGATGGGGGGCATGTCCCCCCGTTTCTACCTCACTTCACACCCGCCATGCGGCGGAGGACCGCCCCCTTGACCCGGCTCAACCGCTTGCTCGCCGTCAGGGTCATCGACGCCAGGTCCGTGGGATACCGGGTAAGCGGCTCGTACCCGTCCCGCGTCACCAGGACGGTGTCGGAGTGGCGGATGCCCCCCACCCCGGGCAGGTAGATACCGGGCTCGATGCTGATGAGCATGTTCTCTCGCAGGACGTCCGTGCTGCCCTCGGACACCCAGGGGGCCTCATGGTTGCCCAGCCCGAAGCCATGACCCGTGCGGTGCAGCAACCGCTCGCCGTAGCCCTCCTGGTGGAGGAAGTCCTTCGTCATGGCGTCGAGCTCCGCGCAGGGCACGCCTGGCCGCACCCGGGCGAAGGCCCGCCGCCGCGCCTCCATCATGGCCGCGAACGCCGCCCGCTCCTGCGCACGGGGCGGTGAGAGGAAGTAGGTGCGCTCGCACTCGGCGGCGTAGCCGTTGACACGCAGGAAGGCCAGGGCGATGTGAGGGCCGTCCTCCAGGCGATCCGAGATGGACGGCACCCCGTGGGGCTGCGCGCTCAGGGGCGCCGGCCAGCTCCCCACCAGCACGCTGCTGGTCAATACGTCGTAGCCGGACTCCCGCATGATCCGCAGCTGCACCGCGCGCCCCTCGGAGAAGAGCTCCAGCACGGACACGCCGTGGTACGAGGCGGCCATGAGCCTGCCCACGGCCACGTCCGCATAACGCGCCGCATCGCGGAGCATCCGCACCTCGGCGGCGGACTTCACCACGCGGAGCTCCTCGATGAGGGGCAGCACCCGCGGCGAGAGGTGCGCGAGCCTACCGGCGATCTCCTGCGACAGGGACGGCTCCAGGCCCACCCGGGTATGGCCCGCGAGCAGCTCCAGCAACCGGTCCGCCCAGCCCTGCCCGGCCGGCGCGGGATAATCCCAGTAGTGCAGCACCTCCTCCACGTTGGGCGCGGCGCGCAGGTGCTCCCGCTCGAGCGCGGGCACCAGCAGCACGGGTGCGCTCCCGGGCCGCACCAGGATGAAGAACGGGCGCTCCAGGGGCCTGTAGGAGACGCCGGTCAGGTAGTAGATGCTGTCCTCACTGGTGACGAGGAACGCATCGAGCCCGGCCTCCGCCACCTTCTGACGCAAGCGCTCCATCCGCTCCAGGTATTCACTCCGTGGAATCATGTACGCCCTCTTCTCACAGGAAGAGACGAGTCTCCCCCGAACCCGTGACGGGTTTCGACTTCTTCCCGCCAATCAATCCCAGACACGGAGCCGTGTGCGACGATGGGCTTCTTCTCTCCCCGTGTCTCACAGGAGGTAGCAAATTGGCTCGTCAGCTCCTTCGCATCCTGACCCTCGCGGGTCTGGTGCTCTCCGCATCCGCTCGCGGCGCCACTTCCCACCCCGTCCCCGGCGAGGACATCCCCGAGCGTGCCGCGGGGGACTGCGTGCCCCTTGCCCTCGCCAACGGCGTGGCGGTGACCCACATCTCCGCCAGCACCGGCGGCCAGGTGTGCTACTCGCTGGAGGTGGGCCAGGGCGCCACCCAGCTCAAATTCGAGCTGAGTGGCGGCACGGGTGACGCGGACCTGTACGTGAAGTTCGGCTCCGCCCCCACCTCCGGCAGCTACGACTGCCGTCCGCTCCAGAGCGGCAACGCGGAGAGCTGCACCTTCGTCAGCCCGAGCGTCGGCACCTACTACGTGATGATCAACGCCTTTTCGACCTTCTCGGGCGTGCAGCTCGTGGGCAGCTTCACCGCCAGCTCCGGCAACGTGCTGACCCACGGTGTCGAGTCGGCCTCCTACTCGGGTGCCTCGGGCGCGATGAGGTGCTTCACGCTGAGCGTGCCGGCCGGGAAGACGTCGCTGGTCTTCAACCAGGCGGGCAAGGCGGGCACCACGGGTGACGCGGACCTGTACGTGAAGTTCGGCTCCGCCCCCAACACCAACAACTACACCTGCCGCCCGTACCTGTCCGGCAGCAACGAGGCGTGTACGATCAACAACCCGAACGCGGGGACCTGGTACGCGTGCTCGTACGGCTTCAGCACGTACACCGCCGTGACGATGAAGGGGTCCTGGTCACCCTCCCCTTGAAACACGAACGCCCGGGTGCCACAGGGCCCCGGGCGTCTTGGTTCCAGCGGCCTCCCCGGGACTACGCCTTCGGGGACTCCTGCTGCGACTGCTGCTCGGCCTTCTTCGGGGAGACGAAGGAGTCCAGCTTGCGCGTCAGCCGATCCAGCTCCCGGTTGATGGCCTCCACCTGCGACTGGCTCGCCACGTTGCCCACCACCTGGATCATCCGGCTCTGAAGCCCACCCAGGCGCTGGCGGACCTCGCCCCCCACCCAGGTCGCCTTCTTCTCGAGCTCCTGCACCTTCGGGTTCTCCCGCAGGCGCTGCTCGCTCTCATTCAGCTTCTGCAGCACCTCGCGGCCGGACTCGCGGCCCTTGGCCACCAGCGTCTGCAGCGCCTTCTGAGCTTCCGCCTCGAGCTGACCGATCTGCTTCTGCGCCAGCTCCAGCCGCTCCTTCACGAAGGACGCCACCTGACCGGCGGTCTCCGTCACCACCGTCTCGGCCTTCGCCGCCTCCACCCTCACCGCCTCCGCCACCTTCTCCACCACCGGCGTCTCGGTCTTCGCCGTCTCGGCCTTCACGGCCTCGGCCACCACCGCCTCGCCCGTCACGGGCTCGGCCTTCACGGTCTCGGCCACCACCGTCTCGGCCTTCACTTCCACCACCTCGGTCGTCACGGCCTCGGACGTCTGGGCCTGCGTGTCCTTGGTGGCAACCTCGGTCTTCGCGGTCTTGTGCTTCGCCATGTGCTCTTCCTCCCCAAAAAGCGATGTACGAAGAGATAACGCATCGCGTCAACCACGTCAACATCCCGTGACGCATTGCGGCAATATCCTGGTCCCGAGCGCAGGGCGACCAGGCGGACGGCCATTGACTTCCCAATCATGTAGCGAAAGGACCCAGGCGGGCAAGCCCCTAGAAGCGGAATTCAAGGACTCAACGCATTGGCTGGGAGTTCCGGACGTGGGAGAGGCGGATCCGCCCCGTCGGACACAGGTCGAGCACGGCGCACCGCTCGCACGCGGGCTCCCGGTAGAAGCAGCACCGCTGTCCGTGCAGCATCAACGCCTCGTGGTTGTCGTAGACGCGCTGAGCGTCCCAGTCCAGCGGGAGCTGGGCCTCCAGCACGTGGTGGGCGGGCCCCACGGGCATGCTCTCGGGGACGAGCCCCAGCCGCACCGCCACCCGGTGGTGATGGCTGTCCACGGGCAGCGCCGGCATCCTCAGCCGGCTGAACAGCAGCGTCGCGGCGCTCGTCTTCGGCCCCACCCCGGGCAGGTGCTCGAGCCAGTCGCGAGCCTCGCGCACCGGCAATTCCCCCAGGAAGTCCAGCGACAGGTCTCCGCTCCGCAGCTCGGAGATGCACCGGAGCACCTGCTGGATGCGAGGGGCCTTCTGCTCCGGCCAGGTGACGGCGGAGATGGCCTCCTGGACTTCCAAGCACGGGGCATCGCGTACCTCCTCCCAGGTGGGGAGGCGCGCGCGGAGCTGACGGAAGGCCGCGCCGCTGGAGGCGTTGCGCGTGCGGTGGCTCAGCAGCGCCGAGACCAGCTCGCTGAGCGGATCCTGCCCGCGGAAGAAGGGAATGGGACAGCCATACACGGCGCACAGCCGCTCGTGCACCCGGAGGGCCTTCACCCTCAGCTCGGATGAGAAGTCGGGAAACAACGGGAGAGATGGCATGGGATGGAATGACCTCGCAAGTCACCCCACATCCTTCGCATCGCCCCCGCCCGGCGCGGCGGCCAGGCCAGCGGGCGCCCGGGGCTCCGCGCGAAGACTGACCCACCGCGCATGCGCACGTATAATGTGCGCGGCCCACTGGCCCCCATGCTGCGCAGGCTCCTCCCCACTCTCGTCGCACTCGGCTGCGGACTCCTCGCCCTCACCTGGGGGCTGGTGAGCCTCCAGCGCATCTTCGCCCAGGAGCGCGAGGACGCCCGCGAGCAGCTTCGCTCCAGCCGCGCCACGTTCGAGGACTACGCCACCCAGACCCTCCAACGCACCCTCGCCCAGCAGATGGAAGGCAACCTCGTCGCCCTCCATGCCGCCATGGGAGACCCGCTCGCTCCAGGCGAGGGCTTCTTCCTCCAGTTCCGCGGCACCCAGTTCCTGCCCCGCCTCACCCGCTCGGCCCCCGGCTCGCGAACTCCCCTGCGGCGCAACTACCAGCAGCTCGTCCGCGCCCTCGCGGAGGGCACTCCCGGGGGCCCCTGGCAGGAGCGGCTGATCCGGCTGCGCGCGGTGGAGAAGGCGCTCGACGGCAAGAGGAGCTCCACGCGCGCCAACGCGCTCGCGGACGAGCTGCTGCGCTACCACGCGGCCAACCCCCTCACGCCGGACCAGGAGCTGCCCTTCGTCCTCCTCCTCCTGGAGCGGCTCCAGCGGGGCGAGGCCACTCCGCCCCTCGTCCGCGCGCTCCTGCGAGAGGGGCTCCCCGAGGACCTCGGTGGCATCGACCGCTCCGCCGGTCTCCAGAGGGATCTGCTGCGCGAGCGCTGGCGCTTCACCCAGCCCGACTTCGACTTCCTGCTCACCCACGTGGTGCGGGTCAGCACCGCGCTCGGCGAGCCCTCCGACGACTTCCTGGCCCGCGCCCGCGAGGCCGGCGCCGGCGGGCTGGTGATGCCCGAGGGCCTCACCGGCCCCACGCTGATCGGCGAGCGCTGGTACGTGGAGCCCAAGGGAGAGCTGGTGCGCGGCATCGCCGTGGACCTCGACGCGCTCCTGCGCGATCTCACCCGGGACATGCAGGAGCGCACCCGCTTCGACAAGAATGGCGTCGTGCGGCTGAAGGCGCCCGACGCGGTGCAACCCCTCGAGACCCTCCGGCTGGAGGTGGTCGTCCCCCAGTGGACCGCCGCCGAGACGGCCATCGAGCAGCGCTATGGGCTCAAGACGCTGCTGGTGGCCACGTGCGGCGCGCTCGCGCTGGCCATCGTGGTGATGGCGGTGGTGGCCCAGCACGGCCGGTACCGCTACGTCGAGCTCAAGAGCGACTTCGTGGCCACCGTCTCCCACGAGCTGCGCACCCCGCTGGCCTCCATCCGGCTGCTGGCGGAGACGATGGAGCGCAAGCTCTCCCAGCTCCCCGAGATGCGCGACTACCCCGCCCGCATCATCCAGGCCGCCGACGGGCTGCACTTCCTCGTGGAGAACATCCTGTCCTTCAACCGCATCGACAAGGGCCGCTGGAAGCCTCGGCCCGCCCGCGTGCGGCTGGAGGAGCTGATCGGCACGCTCCGCTCGGACCTCGAGGGCAACACCGCCGTCCCCATCCGGCTCACCGCGGACGTGGGCGAGGTGGAGCTCGAGGTCGACCCCTCCCTCCTGCGCCTGTTGCTGTCCAACCTGGCCCGCAACGCGTGCGTCTACAACCAGCGCAACCCCGTGGAGCTCTCCCTGCGCGCCTACCCCCATGAGGGCCATGGCTGCGTGGTGCTCTTCGGGGACAACGGCATCGGCATCCCCGAGAAGGAGTGGGAGAACGTCTTCCGCGACTTCTACCGGCTGAGCTCGCAGGGCACCGAGGTCCATGGCAGCGGCCTCGGGCTCGCGCTGTGCCGGAAGATCATGGCCCTCCATGGAGGCAGCATCTCCATCGAGAGCTCCAGCCCCCTGGGCACCACCTTCTCCCTCTACTTCCCCGACCCCCACCCCTCATGAACACGCCGAGCAGCGCCCCTACCCGCCCCTCCATCCTCGTCGTCGAGGACGACGCGAACCTGCGGATCGGCCTGCGGGACAACCTGCAGGACGAAGGTTACGAGGTGGCCGTGGCCACCCACGCCCGCGAGGCCGAGCCCCTGCTGGCCCAGCGAGCCTTCGACCTGCTCATCCTCGACGTCATGCTCCCGGGCGAGGACGGCTACTCCTTCTGCCGCAGGCTGCGCGCCAGTGGCGTGCAGACCATGGTGCTGATGCTCACCGCGCGCTCGCTCGAGGACGACATCGTCCGCGGCTTCGAGGCGGGCGCCCAGGACTACCTCACCAAGCCCTACCGGCTGCGCGAGCTGCTCGCCCGGGTGGGGGCCCTGGTACGCCGGGCGGGCGGCGCGCCCCCCCAGGTCATGACCTTCTCCGGCTTCCACCTGGACCTCGGCAAGCGCACCCTCTCCCGGGCCGACGGGAACGTCATCGACCTGACCCGCACCGAGTTCGACCTGCTCGCCTTCCTGCTCAAGCACCGGGACCGCGCCCTCACCCGGGGGGAGATCCTCGACGCCGTCTGGGGGCGGGACGTCATCGTGGACCCGCGCACCGTGGACAACTTCGTCTCCAACCTGAAGAAGAAGCTCGGCTGGACGAGCGCCTCCTCCTTCACCATCCACACCATTCGCGGGGTGGGGTACCGCATGGAGCTCGAGTCCATGACGAAACCATGACGAAGAGATGGACGGCCCAAGGCCACCAGCCCTCCCGGACTCCGTAACTTGAACGGTGTCAACAGGAGGGAATCCAGATGTTCCAGTCGGTCATCAATCAGCCAGGGTTGAGGGCAGGTCGTTTCGGGACAGGGATGTGGGTGTCCTTGATGGTGCACGCGGGCGTGTTCGGCGGCATGCTGGGCCTGACGGGCAAGGCGGTGGAGCAGATCAAGGAAGATCCCGTGCTCACCTTCGAAATCCCCCGGCCGCCCAAGGGCAACCCGATCCCTCCCAAGGCCGTGCAGCAGCCGGTGACGCCCAAGCCCAAGAAGCCCAAGACCGAGCTGGTCCAGCCCAAGAAGATCCCCCCGCCGCCTCCAGAGACACAGCCGGTGGCCGAGCCGCCTCCCACCCCGGACGAGCCGGAGACCGCCGCCAATGACCTCCCCTACGTCCCGGGCAGCCATCCCGACGGCGTCGAGAAGGGAGGCGTCCCCGGAGCGCCGGCCATCGCCGCGATGATGCTGACCAACACCCCAGAGGGGACCGGCGAGGAGGTCATCCCCTTCGGCGCCGGCATGACCCCCCCGCAGCTCATCTCCGAAGGTGCGCCCATCCAGTACACGCGGGAAGCCGTCGAGGCCCGGGTCAGCGGCCTGGTCATCGCCCGCTGCACCATCACCCGCGAGGGCGACATCGAGAACTGCCGCATCATCAAGGGGCTGCCCCACATGGACGACGCGGTGCTCTCGTCCCTGACGACCCGCCGCTACCGCCCGGTGAGCTTCCAGGGCAGGAACGTCAGCGTGTCCTATATCTTCAATGTGAAGATCCGCATGCCCTGAGAGGGCCATCCAGGCACCCCGGAGCTCGAACGTGAGCCACTCCCGCACCGTCTCCTGGGTGTCCTCGATGCTGCACGCGGTCCTGCTGGCCTGCGTGCCGAGCGCCTCGGACGACCGCCCCTCCCCGCCTGAACGCCCCGTCGAGAGCCCGCTCCCCGTGAGTGAGCCCGGTGAGGAGCTCGCCGACGACGGCGTGCTGGGAAACGGCTTCGCCGGGGAGGAGGTGACTCGCTGTGATTTCTCCGGCATGACCCCGCCGGAGATGCTCTCCGGTGCGGCGGTTCGCTACACGCCAGAGGCCCTGGCTGCCCGCGTCAGCGGCCGGGTCATCGCCCGCTGCACCATCACCCGGGAAGGCGCGGTCGAGCACTGCCGCATCCTCGTGGGACGGCCTTTCATGGACGAGGCTGTCATCGAAGCCCTGGAGAGCCGCCGCTACCGCCCGGTGCTCTACCAGGGCAAGCCCATCAGCGTGTCCTACACCTTCAGCGTGAAGCTCCAGCTGCCCTGACGGGGCGCGCGCCATCCAGCCGCGCGTCGTGCGAAGTGGCCAGAACCGTGACCCACGGGTCTCTTGTCGCCCATGCCCGGATTTTCCTCGAATGGCATGGCCCACCTGTTCACTGCCCAACCCTGATGCGTCGTTCAGAACCCCTCATCACGACTCCGAGTGAAAGCACTGCTTCTCCCCCCACCGAAGCCTACGAGGTTCGGGTTCCTCCCCATGTCCGCGCCGTCCTGGACAAAGCACCCCGGCGGAGCCGCACGGCCATCGAGCGCAAGCTCCAGGACGCCGCACGGCTCGCCGCGATGCGGCAATGGGTGGACCACGCCGAGGGGCAGCACCCCATCCGGCTCCAGCTCGCCGGATACGAGGGTTCCTACTCGATCGACCCGCGCGCCCGGCAGTTGATCCTGTGGGACCTCACCCGGCGCTGAAGACACTTCCAGGTGCGGACACCTCCACCGTGACGTGCACGGTGCGCGGGTTGCCCGTGTTGTCCGTGGCGCGGACATAGATCTGGTGGTTGCCCTCCGTCAGGGCCTCGGGCGTCCAGGTGCCCTTGTAGGTCATGGAGCTCGAGTCCAGCGACAGCGGCTTCCATGTCCCCGAGGTGGAGTCGACCTGGAACTCCACCTGGCGCACCCCCGAGCCCAGGCGTCCGTCATCCGCCCGGACCTCGATGATCATCGCTTCGCTGTCCGGCGCGGCCCGTGCCGTCTGGACGATGGTGACCTTCGGCGCCGACGTATACAGGCCGAGCACCGCGGCCGTCAGATGCGCGCCCACCAGCCACACCGGGAGCGTCGTGAACAGCAAGGACGACCACCTCGCCGACCCATACCTCCGGGACATGTCTCTCCTCTCGCCCGGGGATGGGGGATGATGGGGTTCTCACCCGGGCTGGAATGCCTTCGAGGCCGCTCAAAGCCAGATTCATGCCGGAGCCCGAACCCTCCTGTCCTCGAGAGGAGCTGGCGCCACCGTCTTCACCGCGCCCGCCCGCCACCCGGAAGTTCCTTCCAGCCCCTCGTGGAAGAATCGGGAAAAACCTTCAGGATCCCGCCGGGTGGGAGGTTGTAGAAAGAGCGGATGAACGCGATCGTGAAGGGTTCGCTCGTGGTGGGCACCCTGCTCATCCTGGGAGCGGGCATCGCCGCCGGGCTGCGCGGTGGAGGAGGCTCCGCCTCACCGGAAGCAACGCCCTCCTCCGGGGCGGGAAGGAAGCAGGTCCTGACCATTGCCGCGGCGTCGGATCTCAAGTTCGCACTGGACGAGTGGGTCCAGGAGTTCCGCGCGAAGAACCCCGACGCGGACGTGCGGGTGACCTACGGCTCATCGGGCAACTTCTCCGCGCAGATCGCCAACGGCGCGCCCTTCGATCTCTTCCTGTCCGCGGACGTGTCCTATCCGCGCACACTGGCCGAACAGGGCCTGGTGCACGAGAGTGGCGTCTTCCTCTACGCCGTGGGCCGCATCGTGGTGTGGGTGCCGAAGGACTCGGCGCTGCCCCTGGAGCAGCTCGGGATGAAGGCGCTGCTGGAACCCGCCGCGAAGCGCATCGCCATTGCCAATCCCCAGCACGCGCCCTATGGCCGCGCGGCCGAGGCCGCCATGAAGAGCCAGGGCATCTACGACACCGTCAAGGACCGGCTGGTGCTCGGGGAGAACATCGCGCAGACCGCGCAGTTCGTGCAGAGCGGCTCCGCGGACGTGGGCATCATCGCCCTGGCGCTCGCGCTGGCCCCGGCCATGAAGGAGCAGGGCCGTTACTGGGAGGTACCGATCGACGCATACCCGCGCATGGAGCAGGGCGGCGCCATCCTCGCGCGGGCCCGGGACGTGGAGCTCGCGAAGCGGTTTCGTGATGGCCTGCTCGGCGAGGACGGCCGCGCGCTCTTGAAGCGCCACGGCTTCTTCCTCCCGGGACAATGAAGGGCGTGCACACCATGTCCCCCCGAGAGGAGTGAGCCGTGGATTGGGCCGCCATCGCGCTGAGCCTGCGCCTCGCCGCATGGACGACGGGCATCCTCCTGGTGCTGGGCCTGCCCATCGCCTGGTGGCTGGCCAGCTCTCGCTGGCGTTGGAAGTTCCTCGTGGAGGCCGTGGTGGCGCTGCCGCTGGTGCTCCCTCCCACGGTGCTGGGCTTCTACCTGCTGCTGGCACTCGGCCCGCGCAGCCCCCTGGGCCGCGGCTTCGAGTCGCTCACCGGGCACACCCTCCCCTTCAGCTTCGAGGGCCTGTTGCTGGCCTCGGTGCTCTACAACCTGCCCTTCGCGGTGCAGCCCTTCACCGCGGCCCTCGCCAGCGTGGATCGCCGCCTCATCGAGGCCTCCTGGTGCCTGGGGGTCTCGCGCTTCCAGACGTTCGTCCGCGTCGTGCTGCCCCTGTCCGCCACCGGCATCCTCTCCGGCATGGTCCTCACGTTCGCGCACACGCTGGGCGAGTTCGGCGTGGTGTTGATGGTGGGCGGCAACCTGGAGGGCCGCACGCGCACGGCCGCCATCTCCATCTATGACGCGGTGCAGGCGCTGGACTACACGTCCGCGGGCAACACGGCGCTGCTGCTGCTCGTCTTCTCGTTCATCGTGCTGGCCCTCACCTACGGGCTCCAGCGCAGGGTGTGGGCACCATGGCCGACACGCTCGTAGTCGACCTGGAGAAGCGCTTCCCCGGAGGCCCCACCGTCCGGGCGGCCCTGGAGCTGCGGGCCACGCCGGGCCGGGTGGCGGTGCTCTTCGGGCCCTCGGGCGCGGGGAAGACGACGGTGCTGCGGTGCCTGGCGGGGCTCGAGCGGGCCGATCGCGGGCGCATCCTCTTCCACGGCGAGCCCTGGTGGGACGCTGGGATCCGCGTGGACCTGCCGCCCCAGCGGCGGCGCGTGGGCTACCTCTTCCAGGACTACGCCCTCTTCCCCCACCTCACCGCGGAGCAGAACGTCCAGTACGGGCTCGCCCACCTGTCCCAGGCCGAGCGCCGCGAGCGCTCGCGCTCCCTCTTCGCGCTGCTGCGCCTGGAGGGGCTGGAGGGACGCCGGCCGCGCGAGCTCTCCGGCGGGCAGCAGCAGCGAGTGGCCCTGGCGCGGGCGCTCGCCATCCGTCCCCGGCTCCTGCTGCTGGACGAGCCCCTGTCCGCGCTGGATGCCCCATCGCGCGAGCAGCTCCGGGGCGAGCTGCGGCGGACGCTCCGGGAGCTGGGAGTGCCCACCGTGGTGGTGACGCACGACAGGCTGGAGGCGCTGGCGCTGGGGGACGATCTGGTGGCCATGGAGGGAGGCCGCGTGTGCCAGGTGGGGCCGGTGGCCGACGTGTTCAACCACCCGGCGGATCTGTCGGTGGCGAGGATGACGGGCATCGAGACGGTGCTCCCGGGCAAGGTGCTGCGGCGCGAGGAGGGACTGGCCACGGTGGCGGTGGGCCCGCACCAGCTGACGGCGCTGGAGCCGACGCCCGGAGGAGACACGGTCTTCGTCTGCATCCGCGCCGAGGACATCACGCTGGCCCCCCCCGAGGCCTCGCCTACCAGCGCGCGCAACCGGCTCCCCTGCACCGTGGTGTCACTCTCTCCCGAGGGCGCCCTGGTCCGCGTGGCGCTCGACGCGGGCTTCCCCCTGGTGGCCCGCGTGACGCGCTTCTCCTGCGAGGAGCTGGGCCTCACCGAGGGTGGGCCCATCACCGCGACCTTCAAGGTGCCCTCGGTGCGGCTCGTCCCTCACCCGTGAGCCCGCCCCGACGGGAGCCGCTCACTCGAGATGAGGACGCATCGCCCGCTCCAATTCGGAGCGCAGCGCGGACATCTGGGGAGAGAGCCCCTCCCCGGTGGGCTCCAGCGTCAGCTTCGATCCCGACGAGGACGTGTCCTTCCTCTTCCCCGACAACGAGAACGCGAAGCCCAGCTGTCCCGCCGAGCCATCGGAGCAGCTCCCCTCGATGGTCCCGGCGAGGGTGAGATTGATCTTCGTATCATCTGCCGCATCACCGCGGACCGTCCCATCCCGATAGGTCCAGGTGAACGTGCAGCCGTCAGCCGTATAGGAGGGGCACTTCCTCGCGTCGACCGTGAAGGACTCCGCGTCCTTCATCTTCCCCGTCAAGCCACAATCGAAGTCCAGATAGAGCGCATCGGAGTCGAGGGCATCGGCGATGATGACGAGAGTGTCATCCTCGACACGGGAGGTGTTGCTCCTGCCGTTCATCGAGGTCGTGAGGGAGCCCGAGACATCATAGGAGCCAGCGAAGTCCCGGCGCGAGTCGCAAGCGCAGAGACCGAGGGACAGCAACAGGCAGGACAGGAGAAGACGGTGCAAGGCAGTGACCTCTGTTTGGGTTTGCACCGTTCTCAGAAGCGCGCATCCCGAAAGGTTACGGCATGGGATGTCACGATTGCGTCGAGCGCTCCTCCCTCGCCCGATGCCTCCGCCGGGCATTCCACAGCGCCAGGCCGATTCCCGTCGCCCCGAGGGTGAAGGGAATTCCACCCCAGAGCGCCAGCCGCGTGGCGAGCTTCCGGGTGGGCGCGAAGGCGGCATCATCCTGTGTCTGGACGATGGCCACGAAGCCCGTGCTCCCCACGGGAGCGAACGCCGCCAGCCAGGTCCCGGCGCCCCCGAGCAGCGGATCCCGGTGGTCCTCGTAGGAAGCCAGGGGACCCGGACCGGGGAGCCGGAACTGCTGCTGCCCGTACCTGGGGGCATGCCGCAGCACCTGCTCGACCCGGTGCGCGGCCGTGGCATCGAGCACGGTGGCCGCCCCATGCGCGAGCGCCTCGTGAACGAGGACGACGTGCTCGTCCTGCCCGGAGGGAAGGGCCTGGCCGCGCTCGCGATCCCTGGGCCCCACGAGCACGACGGACCGGCCCTCTTCGTTCACCCCGTTCAGCGACAGCGCGCCCAGCGTGGAGCCCGTCCCCACCATGGCCACCACGACGCCGAGCCAGCGGCCCTGCTCGTCATAGACGGGCACGGAGATGGCGAAGCGGAAGCGCTCATCCGCCTCGGACTCGAACGCGCGCGAGATGTACGGCGCGTGCTGGCCCTTGCGCGCCCGCTGTGCCGCGCCCTGGAAGTAGTCCCTCCACCCGAAGTCCCTGCCCAGGAAGCCCGCGGGCGGCTCCGGCCAGCGGGCCCGGACGAGACCCTGGGCGTCCAGGATGAACCAGTTCTCGAACGGTGACGGTCCGCCGGGGAGCCTCAAGCCGTTGCGCGGATCATCGTGGGTCTCGTACGTCGTCCGGACGAGGAGCTTCAGGGACTCCGGATCGCCGCGCTTCAACAGCTCTCGCGTCCAGTCCTCCGCCGCCACCCGCTCGACGGCCTGGCCATACTCGGCGAGCTGGAAGAGCACCGTCCCCGCCACCGTCCGGGCGGCGTAGGCGTTGGCCCTCAGCACCTCCTGGCGCCGCTCCCGCTCCTGCGTCCGCGCGATGGAGAACGAGACCACCGACATGATGAGGAGGAACCACACCACCGCCGCCAGTCCTCCCGCCACCAGCGGGTGCCGCCGGCACCAGTTCCACGCGCGCACCAGCGGGCCGCTGCGCCGCGCATGGATGGGCTCTCCGTTGCGCCAGCGATCCAGATCCTTCGCCAGCTTCTCCGCCGAGCCGTAGCGGCGCGCCGGATCCTTCTCCAGGCACTTGAGGCAGATGGTCTCCAGCTCCGGCTCCACGTCCGCCCGGAGCGAGCGGAGGGAGACGGGCTCGGACTCCAACACCTGCCGGAGGACGCCCGTCGCGCTGTCCGCCACGAAGGGCGGCCGGCCGGCGAGCAGCTCGAAGAGGATGGCCCCCAGGCTGTACACGTCCGCGGCGGTGGTGAGCTCCCGGATGCGTCCCGCGGCCTGCTCCGGCGCCATGTAGGCCGGAGTGCCCACCACCATGCCCGTCTGCGTGAAGCCCCCGTCCTTCTCCAGGTGCCGGGCGACGCCGAAGTCCCCCACGTGCGGCTTCCCGTTCGCGTCCAGGAGGATGTTGGCGGGCTTCAGATCGCGGTGGAGGATGCCGTGCTGGTGGCCGTAGTGCACCGCTCGCGCCACCTCCGCCACCCACTCCGCCGCACGACCCTGATCCCCACCCAGCAGCTCCAGGTGGTCGGCCAGGCTCCCGCCCTCCATCAGCTTCATCGTGAAGTAGTGGCGCCCCTCGTGCTCGCCCACCTCGTAGATGGGGACGATGCCCGGATGGTCCAGCAGCGCGGCGGCCTCGGCCTCGGCCCGGAAGCGGTACACCTCCATGTCGCTGGCCAGCTCGCCGTCGACGATCATCTTCAGGGCCACCAGCCGGTTGATGCGCACCTGCCGGGCCTTGTAGACGACCCCCATCCCGCCCCGTGCGATGCGCTCGACCAGCTCGTACTCGCCGAAGCGGATGGAGCCCCGCTCTCCAGCCGTGGGCAGGGGCTCGGAGGAGGGAGGCTCGGGCTCCTCGTCGCCGAACAGGCCGGAGAGCAGACACCGGGGGCACAGGCCCTCGGGAGCGCCCTCCGACAGATTCATTCCGCACTCCGGGCAGGACCCGGCCGTGCTCGTCATCGGAACCGACCCTCGTGCGTCATCCCCCTCCATGAAGCCGTTCTGGGAGAAGGTTACCGGGGACATGGCGTCAGCTCAGGGCGGCGAACAGGTGCCGCAGCTCCTCCTCGATGTCCTGGTGCCGCTCGACGGTCTGGGCGATCTCACTCTCGAGCAGCTCGCGGAAGCGGCGGCGCAACCGGTGCACCGCCACCTTCACCGCCCCCTCGCTCATCCCCACCTCGCTGGCGATGTGCTGGTACGAGGTGTCTCCCTTGTCTCCCGTGAGGCAGCCCTTCAACTTCTCGAAGAGCTTCCCCTTGCCACCCTGCTCCCACTCGGCGCGCAGCAGGACCACCACCCGCTCCAGCAGGGCCAGCGCCCAGCGGCGCTCGAAGAGCTTCTCGGGCGTCAGCCCGTGTGACAGCTCCCGGCCATAGAGTCCCTCGGCCTCCTCGCTGTCGATGGATACGGGGGACTGCCCTCCCCCGCGCTTCCCCGCCCGCGCCCGGTCCCATTCGTTGGCCAGATAGTGTTCGAGCGCGGTGCGCAGCCAGGACCGGAAGCGGCCCCGCTGCCGGTCCACCACGGCCAGGTCATTCTTCTCCAACAATCGCGCGAAGAAGCCCTGTGTCAGGTCGAAAGCCTCGTCGGCCGCGTGGCCCCGGCGCCGGACGAAGGCATAGAGGGGATACCAATAGAGCTCACACAGCGCGGTCAGCGCCTCGCGAGCCTCCGGCGTTCCTCCCAGGCGCGCGGCGAGGATGAGACTCCAGCGGGTCGTCGCGAACCGGGGGCTTCGCTTGACGGCTCCCGGCAAGGGCTGTGCTTCGGCATCCATGTGCCGGACCATACACAGCACCGCGGGAGCACGCCGGAGCATGGGCGGGCCTCCCGCAACGACCGCGTCACCACCGGGTAGTAATTGGGTGAAGCCGGGCTAGACGGTCGTCTGACGCGAGGCCGCCAGCGAGACGGCCGCGGACCGCACGTCCTCCAGATCGAAGGACTGATCGAGCACGTAGGCCCCGTCGATCCGCGCCATCCGCTCGCGCATCTTCGGCGTGGTGAAGGCGCTCAGGAGGATGATGGGCACTTCGGGGTGGTACGCGCTCAGCCACTCGAGCGCCGCCAGTCCGGCGTCCCCCAGCATCCGCGCGTTGCAGATGATGAGCTCCGGCATCTTCCCCCTGCCGGAAACGAGCTCCTGGGAGAGCAGCTGCACGGCATCCCGCGCGTCCTCGACGGCCCCGGCCTCGAAGCGCTCCTGCGAGAGCATGTCGCACAGCAGCTGGCGACGCTCTCTGAGGTTCTCGATCACCAGTACCTGACCCTGGAACATGACCGGACGCTTCCGGGACTCCTTCCAAGACACCACCGGCGAGGACACCACCGGCACCGACCGCGACTGCGAGACCTGCCTGCTCCGCGCGTACACCGCATTCTCTCCCATGTCGGCCACGCTGTCCCTTCCCACTGGCCGCATTTAGCAGGAGCTGTGCCACTCCCACTCGCGCCGCGCCCATACCACGATTGTCGGCGGAATGACTAAGCATGCCCTCTGGGTCTGACCAGTGGGCGAGTCAGGGAAAACCGCCACATGTGGCGATCCGCTACACATCCCCATCCTCCGCGTCGAAGACGGGGCCGCGCGCCCGACAGAAGCGTCGGCTTTCCCACTCTCTCAATTCGCGAGAATCCGCCCGGAACCTTCAACCAGGAAGGCTCGCCGGGAGAGCCGGCGGGGAAGCGGCGCCAAGAATCCGGCGCCACGTCGTTGCACCGCTCCTCGTCACAACACCTTCGCGCCCCCTCTCCCCTTTTGGGACCTGCCACGGGAGACATGGATGCGGCATCGGGTGCGGATGAGGGTGGTGGGGTGGGGACTGGCTTGCCTGGGGAGCGTGGGAGTCATGGCGCCTGCTCTCGCGAACCCCGACTCGAGAGGGAACGGCCCGACGCCCGCCCTGGTGGTGGACGGCGGTGCCGCTTCCCGCTCGGGAAATGAGGAGCCCTTCCTGGGCGTCGTCATTCCCCATGACACCGTGGACGTGAGCTCCCGCTTCGACTCGCGGCTGGAAGAGGTGGTCGTCGAGGTGGGCCAGTCCGTCCGCGAGGGGCAGGTGCTGGCGCGGCTCGACACGCGCGCGCTCCAGCAGGAGCTGGCGGCGGCCCAGGCCACCCTCCAGGGCTCGCGCGCGGAGGAGCACGCCGCCGCCCTCGCCCTGTCCGAGGCCCGCGCCAGGAAGCGCCGCTACTTCACCCCGCGCTCGCTGCAGCTGGGCGTCTATTCGAAGGAGGAGCTGGACAAGGTCCGCTACGAGGAGAGCACCGCCGAGGCCCGCTTGCAGGCCGCCCGGGCCCAGACGCTCCAGCGCCAGGCCCAGCTGACCGAGCTGAAGCAGAACCTGGACGACGCCACGCTCGTGGCGCCCTTCGATGGCGTGGTGGCCGCCCGGCTCGTCGGTCCCGGCACGCGCCTCGCGGCGGGACAGCCCGTGCTCCGGCTGCTCGGCAACGGCGAGTGGAAGGTGCGCTTCGCCGTCCCCGAGGAGGAGGCGCGCGGGCTCCAGCCGGGCGCGACCGTGGAGCTGAAGGTCCTCCAGCGCGGTGGCCTCACGCTCATGGGAGCCGTGGAGAGCATCGCGCCCGAGGTGGACGCCGCGGCCCGCCTGGTCTTCGCCACCGCCACCTTCAGCCAGCCACCGCCGTCCGAGGTCTCCACGGGCCAGGTCGTCCACGTCCGCTCGGGTCCCACGCAGCAGCTGGGTGGGAGGGGCACGGGCGGCTCCGCGCCGACGGGAGCAACGCCTTGACCATGGAAGCCACTCAACGCACGCGCATCTTCCGGGAGGAAGCCCTGCGCCACCACGAAGGCTCCCAGGACGAAGGGGACATCCTCCGCATCTCTCCGAAGTGGACGCGGTGGACGTACTGGCTGCTGCTCGCCCTGATCGCCGCCGCGGCCCTCTATTCGCTGCTCGGCACCATCCCCGAATACGCCTCCGGCCCCGCCATGGTGAAGGTCGAGGGCCGGAGCGAGCTCACCGTCGAGGCGCCCGGAATCGTCGCCTCGGTGGACGTGCAACCCGGGCAGCGGGTGGAGGCGGGGCAGCCGCTGGTGAGCTTCCTCTCGCGGGAGGAGACGTCCACGTTGGAGCGCATCCAGCGCGAGTTCGAGCTTCAGCTCGTCCGGGTGCTTCAGAACCCCTCGGACGAGGCGGCACGCCAGGCACTCACCTCGCTGCGCGCCGAGCGGGAACTGGCACAGGCCCGGCAGCAGGCCCGCACGCTGCGGGCGCCGCAGGCCGGAGTCGTGAGCACGCTGAAGGTGCGCAAGGGCCAGTACGTCAACCCGGGAGAGAGCGTGGTCTCCGTCACGGGGGACCAGGTGAACGTGACGCTGGTGGCGCTGCTGCCCGGCGGCTACCGGCCGAGGCTCGAGCCGGGCAAGCCGCTGCGCGTGGAGCTCAACGGCTTCAGCCACCAGTACCAGACGTTCACCATCGAGTCCGTGGGAGACCAGGTCGTCGGACCCAACGAGGTGCGCCGCTACCTGGGGGCGGACAGCGGGGATGCCGTCCAGCTGGCGGGCCCCATGGTGGTGGTGAAGGCGCGAGTGCCGCAGACCACGTTCACCATCAAGGGAAAGACGTTCAACTACTTCGACGGGATGCTGGCCCAGGCCGACGCCCGCGTGCGCACGGAGCGCATCCTCGTCACGCTGATTCCGGGGCTGAAGGGAGCATTGGGACATGAGGACTGAACCCGCCCGGCATCCGGGTCTCACCGAGCGGTTCCCCGCGTTCCGCAACCTGCACGTGAGGGGCCGCGAGCGCCGCATCCCCCTGGTGCGCCAGCTCTCGGAGATCGAGTGTGGCGCCGCCTGTCTGGCCATGGTGCTCGGCTACCACGGAAAGCCGGTGCGGCTGGAGGAGGTCCGTCAGGCCATGGGCGCGGCGCGCGATGGAGTCTCCGCGCTGGACATCCTGCGCACGGCCCGCTCCTTCGGGCTGCGCGGGCGGGGGGTCTCCGTGGACGAGGACGCGCTGACGTACCTGCCGGCCGGCACCATCCTCCACTGGCAGTTCTCGCACTTCGTCGTCTTCGAGAAGCTGGGGCGGGACGGTGTCCACCTGTTGGATCCGGGCCACGGCCGGCGCAAGGTGTCCCTGGAGCGGTTCCGCCAGTCCTTCACCGGCGTGGCGCTGCTGCTCGAGCCGGGCGAGAACTTCGAGACGGGCAAGAAGCCCCGTCCCCGCTCCGCCGCGAGGTACGCGCTGCAGGTGCTCCAGCACTCGCACGTCCTCCAGCGCATCCTGGTGGTCTCGCTCATCCTTCAGCTCTTCGCGCTGGCGGTGCCCGCGCTGACGGGGCTGATCATCGATCGCGTGGTGCCCAAGGGCGACAGGCACCTGTTGCTGGTGGTGGGCCTGGGCTTCATGTCGCTGGCCGGCTTCCAGCTCCTCACCTCGCTCATCCGCAGCCACCTGCTGCTCGAGCTGCGCACGCGCATGGACTCGAGCATGACGCTGGGCTTCCTGGAGCACCTGGTGGGCCTGTCCTACGCCTTCTTCCAGGTGCGCGCGGCGGGCGATCTGATGCAGCGGCTCAACAGCAACGCCACGGTGCGGGAGATCCTCTCCTCCAGCACGCTCTCCGCCCTGCTGGATGGCGCCCTGGTGATCATCTACCTGGTGCTGTTGTTCGTGGTGAGCCCGATCATGGCGCTCATCGTGCTGGGGTTGGGAGCCCTGCAGATCCTCGTCCTCCTGCTGTCCACACGGCGCCAACGCGCGTTGATGTCGGAGAACCTGGAGGTGGAGGCGAAGAACCAGAGCTACCAGATCGAGATGCTCACCGGCATCCAGACGCTGAAGGCGTTCGGCGTGGAGCACCAGGCGGTGCAGCGCTTCTCGGAGAACTTCGTCAACGTGCTCAACGTGTCGCTGAAGCGGGGCCGGCTGATGGCCTGGGTGGACGCGCTCACGGGCACGCTGAGGCTGGTGGCGCCGCTGGTACTGCTCACCGCCGGAGCGCTGCTGGTGCTGGAGGGGAAGATGTCGCTGGGCACCATGATGGGGCTCAACGCGCTCGCCGGGGCGCTGCTGGTGCCGCTGGGCAACATGGTCACCACGGGCTCGCAGCTTCAACTGCTGCGCAGCTACATCGAGCGCATCGACGACGTGCTGGACACGCCGCCCGAGCGCGACGCATCCAAGCCCAGCCGCACGGTGAAGCTGAAGGGCGGCATCGAGCTGGACCGGGTGTCCTTCCGCTACTCGGGCACGTCCCCGCTGGTGGTGCAGGACGTGTCCGTGCGCATCGAGCCCGGCCAGTCCGTGGCGATCGTCGGCCGCTCGGGCGCCGGCAAGACGACGCTGGCCAACCTGCTGCTCGGTCTGTACCTGCCCTCCTCGGGACGCGTCCTCTTCGACGGGGAGGATCTCACGGAGCTGGACCTGCACTCGGTGCGCGCCCAGATGGGCGTGGTGCCCCAGGAGCCGACCTTCTTCAGCTCCACGCTGCGCGGCAACATCGCCATCACCGACCCGGCCACCCCCCTGGAGCCCATCATCGAGGCCTCCCGGCTGGCCCAGCTCCACGACGACATCATGGCCATGCCCATGGGATACGACACGCCGCTGGTGGACCGCGGCGCTTCGCTCTCGGGAGGCCAGCGGCAACGGCTGGCACTGGCTCGGGCGTTGATGCAGAAGCCGGCGGTGTTGCTGCTGGACGAGGCCACCAGCTCCCTCGATGCCATCACCGAGAGCCGGGTGCAGCAGTCGCTCGCCTCGCTCCAGGGCACCCGCGTCATCATCGCCCACCGGCTGAGCACCGTGGTGGATGCGGACCTCATCCTGGTCATGGATCAGGGCCACCTGGTGGAGGCCGGCAAGCATCAGGAGCTGCTCCTGCGAGGCGGCATCTACGCGGAGCTGGTGCGCGCCCAGATGCGCAGCAGCAGCCGGGTGGAATGAAACGTCCTCCGCGTGACATCGGCTGACCGCCGACTCCTTCTCGATGTCCGCGCCACAAGACCCGGCGTGGGCATTCCCCAAGGAGGAGTCATGAAGAAGGAATTGATCATCCGTGCATGGAAGGACCCGGTGTTCCGCGCGAGCCTCTCGGCCGAGGAGCGCGCTGCTTTTCCCGAGAGTCCCTCCGGGAGGGCGATGACGGAGCTCGACGAGGCCGAGCTGGGCGGCATCGCCGGTGGTGGGAGGCCGATCGACCCCAAGTACTCGGTCGACACGTTCCGTTGTCCCGCCCCCACGTACTTCTGCCCGCTCCCCTAGACCCTCAACTCCTGCGGCATCGTCGCCTGCATCCAGGCGTCCGCACGTGTTGGGCCATCACCGGAACGCGGCGCCCAGGCACCCACCCGACGGGCGCCGCGTTCACTTCGTCACATCCCTCCCCCTCACGCTCCAACCAGATGCTGGCTCGCGATGACCGGCGCCCCCCACAACCTCAGGAGTGAAGCACCATGAAGAAGGAACTGATCGTCCGCGCATGGAAGGACCCCGCGTTCCGCGCCAGCCTCTCCGCCGAGGAGCGCGCCATCCTTCCCGAGAGCCCGTGCGGCAAGGCGCTGACCGATCTCGACGAGGGCGAGCTGCTCGGGATCATCGGTGGACGATCCGTGGAGCAGGAACCGTCCACGGGATGTGTCGGCCCCGTCAAGCAGACGTGCGGAATCATCAACTGCACCCTCCTCGACAGCTGACCGCACGGCCCCCCGGACATCGACCTAGGTGATACCCATGCAAGTCATTGCTCCTGTCTTTCCCTGGAAGAAGGCGACATTCCTCCACGAGCGGGCCACCGCGAAGGGAGGTGCCCCGTCCGACGGGAACGACCCGGCTCGCGAGGAGGCCGAGCGCCGCGCGGAGGCCTGGCGTCAGCTCATGTCGGGAGACGACGCCACCCTCGACGAGCGGCTCAGGAGCGTGGGGCTCGACCGGCAGGACTTCCTCCGGCTCCTCTCCCACTCGGGAGGCCAGGAGGATGGGCCCGAGGACAGTGGCTCATGGGTATTCCTCATCCAGGAGGTCATCGAGCAACGGCACGCCGGAGAAGCCCTGCCCGCCTCGCTCCAGGCGCCCTCCGCCCCGGGGCAGCCCGGGCTGTCGTTCTCGGGACTGTTCCACCCGTTCCTCCGGATCGCCGCCGCGAGGCTGCGGACGGTGATGGCCGCGCTCCAGGCCCGCCATGGTCTGGAGCGCCCGCTGCTGGCGCCCGAGGCCGAGGCCGCGCTGCTCGAGGGACTCGCACGGCGGCTCCAGTACCTGTCCACCCGGACCCTCATCCTCGAGCTCAACGTGGCCCGGATGCTCGAGCAGCTCCCCGGGAGCTCGCCCCAGGAGCGCTTCCATTACTTCTCGACGAAGCACCTGGGGGAGCCGCGGATCTTCATGGCGCTGCTGGAGGAGTACCCGGTCCTCGCCCGGCTCCTGGCCACCAGCACCGAGCGGTGGCTCGACGTGAGCCTGGAGCTCCTCCAGCACCTCGTCACGGATCATGAGCTGCTCGGCCAGACCTTCCAGGGAGGCCAGGACATCGGGCTGCCCACCGGACTCCAGAGCGGCATCTCCGACCTGCACCGCGAGGGCCGGAGTGTCCTCCTGCTCCAGTTCAGCTCCGGGCTGAAGCTCGTCTACAAGCCGAAGTCGCTCGCGGTGGACGTCCGCTTCCAACAGCTCCTAGAGTGGATGAACACGCGAGGCATGCGCCATGCGCACCGGGTGCTCACCGTGCTGGACCGTGGCACCTACGGCTGGGTCGAGTACGTGGAGACCGCGGGCTGTGACTCGCGCGAGGCCCTCCAACGCTTCTACTGGCGGCAGGGCAGCTCGCTGGCGCTGCTCCACACGCTCGCCGCCGTGGACTTCCACCTGGAGAACCTCATCGCCGCCGGTGAGTACCCCGTGCTCGTGGACCTGGAGGCGCTCTTCCACCAGCGGGCCTCCCAGGAGATGGGGGACTCGGCCCAGCAGCGTGCCTGGGGCGCGCTCGACCGCTCCATCGTCTCCGTCGGCATGCTGCCCATGCTCATCTTCGGCCGGGGGGGACGCGCGGGCGTCGACATGAGCGGGCTGGGAGGCGAGGCCGGCCAGCTGTCACCCCAGGCCGTGCCCATGGTGGAGGACGCGCTCCATGACACCATGCGCGTGGTCCGCCGCCAGGGCCGCACGTCCGGCTCGAGCAACAGGCCCCAGCTCCAGGGCCAGCCGGTGGACGCCTCCGAGTACACCGAGGACATCGTCCAGGGCTTCGAGGAGACGTACCGGCTCCTCATGCGTCACCGCGAGGAGCTCGGCTCCCGGTTCCAGGGCTTCGCCGACGTGGAGGTCCGCCACATCGTGCGCGCCACCCAGCGCTACGCCCTCCTGCTGCAGGAGAGCCTCCACCCCGACTTCCTGCGCGACGGCCTGGAGCGCGACAAGGTGCTGGACAACCTCTGGGCCGAGGCCACCGTGTGGCCCTCGCTGCGGCGGCTCGTCCCCTACGAGCACGCGGACCTGCGGCTCGGGGACATCCCCATGTTCACCACGCGGCCCGGCCAGCGCCACCTGTGGAGCAGCACCGGCGAGTGCATCCGTGACTACTTCGCGCAAGACAGTCTGGGCGAGGTGCGGGAGCGGCTCGCGGGGTTGGATGAGAGGGATTGCGCTTGGCAGGTGTCGCTCATCCGCAAGTCGATGGTGTCCCTCGACAAGGGCCGGGGTGCCGCGCCCGTCGTCGCCCGGGCCGCGCAGCGGGCCACCCCCGCGCCCGCCTCGCGCGAGGAGTGCCTCGCCGCCGCCATCTCCATTGGAGAGGACCTCGCGGCCAAGGCCATCCGGGGACGCACGGACGCGACCTGGATCGGCATGAACCTGGAGGACCTGGACCGGTGGCGCTGGAGCCTCGCGCCCCTCGGGACGGACGTGTACGAGGGCGTCGGCGGGCTCGCCCTGTTCTTCGCCTACCTCGCCCGGGAGACCGGACGCGCGGACTTCGAGCAGCTCGCCCGCGCGGCCCTGGAGCCCGTCCGGGACGCCTGGCGCAACCCCGACCCGAGCGACACGGGCGTGGGCGCCTTCGTCGGCCGCACCTCCGCCGCGTACGTGCTCGGGCACCTGGCCGTCCTCTGGAACCAGCCGGAGCTGCTGGACGAGGTGCGCGAGGGACTCCCGGCGCTGGAAGCGCTCATCGATTCCGACACGCGGTTGGATCTGCTCAGTGGCTCCGCCGGGAGCACGCTCGTCCTGCTCGGGCTGCACGCCCGGACCCGGGACTCGCGGTTCCTGGAGGCCGCCAGACGATGCGGGGAGCGGCTCCTCGCCACCGCCCAACCCATGCCGGAGGGGGGCGTGGGCTGGAAGGGCCCGGCGGGAGATCGGCCCCTGTCGGGCTTCTCCCACGGCGTGGCGGGCATCGCGTACGCCCTCCTGGAGCTGGCCGCCGCCACCGGCGACACGCGCTACCGGGAGCTTGCTCAACAGGGCCTCACCTACGAGCGCGCCCTCTTCGTCCCCGAGCGCGCCAACTGGCGCGACCTGCGCGAGCCCGAGAAAGGCGCGGAGGGCCTCACCACCGGCTTCATGGTGTCGTGGTGCCATGGGGCCCCGGGCATCGCGCTCGGGAGGCTGTGCTCGCTGCGGCACGAGGACGACGACCAGACACGCGCGGAGCTCCAGACGGCCCTGGACACCACCCTGCGCGAGGGCTTCGGCGGCAACCACTGCCTCTGCCATGGAGACATGGGCAACCTGGAGCCGCTGCACCTGGCGGGCGAGCGGCTCGGCGAGCCGCGATGGAGCCGCGCCGCCCTGGAGCGCGCGGCCCACGTCATCCACACCGGACGCGAGCGCGGCTGGCTCTGCGGACTGCCCCGGGGCACGGAGACCCCGGGGCTGCTGATGGGCCTGGCCGGCATCGGCTATGGCCTGCTGCGGCTCGCGGCCCCGGAGCGCGTGCCCTCGGTGCTCTCGCTGGCGATGCCCTGAGTCAGCGCCTCGAGCCCGCGAGGATGCGGAGAAACGACAGGTTCCGGAGCAGCAACCGCACCGGAGCCGTCAACCACCGGCGGCAGCGGTCGAGCCACCCGCTCCCGGCCAGTTCCCGCCAGCGCTGCACCGGACGTCCCTCGTCCCAGGACGACTCCAGTGCCGCACCGATGCCCACCAGCACCGCTGGCTGCAACCGCGCGGCGGCGTACTGGCAGAACAGCTCCTGCTTCGGCGTCGCCATGGACACCAGCACCAGGTGCGGCCGTGTGAGGGCGATGCGGTCGATCAGCCGCTCCACCCACGCACCCCGCCCATCCTCGGGCACACCCGGCGCGGCCACACCCACCGCGAGCAGCCCATACCGGTCCCTCAACGCGCACGCGGTCCACTCGGCGACCCCCGGCCGCTCCGCCACCACGAGCACCCGCCAGGACCGCTCACGCGCCAGCTTCACCAGCGGCGTCAACCACTGCGCGCCCGTCAGCGACTCCGGCACCCGAGGGCCAATCACCCGGGCGGCCCGCGCCACCACCGGGCTCCCCGCCAACGACAAATCCGCCGTGGCGAGCGCCTGGCGCAGCGCCACGTTGGCCTCCGCCAGCACCACCTGCTCCACATCTGGCGTGAGGATGCGTCCACCCTGGCCACGCGTCACCAGGGCCTCAATGGACTGAAGCACCTCACCCGGGCGCCCCAGATCCAACGGCACATGACCGATACGTACACGAGAGAAGGCCCGCCCCTGCTCCCACTCCGCTCTCCTCGGCACCAGCGACGCCAGACCGCTCCGCGGCGTCTCCAGCCCCACAACCCCGTTCATCGCCCTCCTCCTCCCGGCTCCCGCAGCGCGCGGGACAGTGGTGTCTGACACCCCGATCTGCCAGGGGGGTCTGACGTACCCGGGACCCGGGGGCTGACGGCGGGTCGACCCGCCCCCGGGGGGTGTTCTCCTACAAGTCCGGCGGCGGCCTTACACCCAGGTGGCACGCACGCAGCGCCAGCTGGGTCCGGTTCTCCGCGCCCAGTTTCCGGTACAGCTGGGTCACGTGCGACTTCACCGTGCGCTCGGCGATCTGCAGGTGCGCGGCGATCTTCAGGTTGTCCGCGCCGCCGGCCACGTAGGCCAGCACCTCGCGCTCGCGCTGGGTGAGGGTGAGCAACACGCTCGCGGTGGCCGCGGCCACTGGCGGGTGCTCGAAGTCATTGCGCAGCAGCTGCACCGGGAACAACTTCTCCCCGCGAACCAGGGCACCCACCGCCGTGCACACCGCGTTCGTCGTGAGGCTCTGCCGGAAGAGATAACCCGAGGCCCCCTCATCGAAGCACTGGGAGATGAAGTCCTGGGCGTTGGCCGAGGACAACACCAGCATCCTCACCTCCAGGCGCCGCTTGCGTGCCTCGCGCAGGACGTTGAGCCCTTCCGTTGCCGAGCAGCCCATGTCGGCGGCTCCCTCGGGCTCCACGTCCAGGATGGCGACCTGCGGAGGATCCGTCCCCATTCCATCGAGGAGGGTGCGGACATCTCGGGTCACCCACAGGACGTTCAGCCCTTCGACCCGCAGTCCATCGGCGAGGCCTTGCCACGCCGCCCACGGTCCTTCCAACAATCCAACGCGCACTTCCGCTTGATTCGATGCCATGCGAGGGCCCCCCAGCCGTCATGGCGAACTGCCTTCTGACTACGAACTGCCCTGACCTACAAACCACCTTGCGGCACCAGATGTGGGTCGGACTCGTCGATCCGCAAGGGTGTTCATCCCACAGGTCAGCAGCTTCCCCAACCAGTTGACGCTTCTGCGCTGCTCGAGACGACCTCCGGACGCCTACTGGAAAAAACTTCACCCGACAGTGCCACCGGCCCACCCAACGTGCGACCGGCGCTGCCCACGAATGCTCATTGGAATAGCGCAGGTCCAGTCCCAGCTCACGCCAATTTGCCGTTGAGTGTGCACGGGCATACCCAAAGCACCCGGTGGCTGTTGGGTGGTGAGCGCTCCCGTGCTCCTCGGGCAATGGGCCTCCGGGACGATGCGCGTTCGCACCGGACACCTTGTGCGAGTCCCGCTCCGCTCTACCGTGAATGTGGGGGCCGCGCTCCAGCGCGGGTGCGACCCGAGCACGAAGGAGGAAAGAGTCATGGCGGATCTTCCGGTGCGTCGAGGAAGCGGCTCATCGTCGGTGGGGCGATGGACGCGAGGGTTCGATCCATTCGAGCAGATGCGGGAATTGATGGGGTTCGATCCATTCGAGCGGATGGGCCGAATCGTAGGAGGCGGTGGTGAGCAGACGTGGAGCTTCGTCCCGGCCTTCGAGGTGAAGGAGACGAAGGACGCCTACATCTTCAAGGCGGACCTGCCGGGCGTGAAGGAGAGCGATCTGGACATCACGCTGACGGGAGACCGGCTCACCATCGGTGGGAAGCGGGAGACGGAGCAGCAGGAGGAGTCGGACCGCTTCTACGCCTACGAGCGGAGTTACGGCTCGTTCAGCCGCTCGTTCACGCTCCCCGAGGGCGTGGACGGAGAGCACGTCACGGCCGAGCTGAAGGACGGAGTGCTCAACTTGCGGCTGCCCAAGCTGCCCGAGGTGCAGCCCAAGCGCATCCAGGTGGGCGCCACCGACGCCAGCAAGCAGGGCAAGGTGAAGGCCTGAGTCACGGGAGACGGGTTCCCGGGTGGAGGGGGCTGGAGGAATCCGGCCCCCTTCGCCGTTCGAGCGCCTCGCCGGGAATCAGATGGCGCGCTGCCACAGCTCGCGCAGGTCGGCGGGCAGCTGGCCGATGACGTCCTCGATCTCCCCTTCGGAGACCTGCTCGCGGACCGCGCTGAAGACGGCGCGGATCCTCCGCTCGGCCTCGATGGCATCCACGCCGAGGTCCTCCGAGACCATCTGGATGAAGCCATCCCTGCCAAACTTGCTCGCCGGCTTGCCCAGGTGCCGCTCGCACCGCACCAGTAGATCCTGAAGCTTGCCGGGCAACTGGGCCTCCAGGTGCGCCGCCTCCTCGCCGAAGAGCCGCTGCTCCAGCACGCACAGCACCGACACCGCGGCGCTTTCGGCCTCTTGCTCGTTCATCGAGCCGATGACGGCGAGGTTGCCCAGGAAGGCCTTGTAGGTCTGGTTGCGCCGCGTCTCCCGCCGCTGCTGGCGCCGTGCCTCCAGGTCGATTCCCTGCTGCCCCTGCTGCTCGATGCCCTTGCCTTCCTGGTTCTTGTCCGTACCCGTCCGATCCATGTCCGCCATATCCGCCTCCATCGGATGAAGAAGGTTCCACCCTGTCCTCTTCACCTTGACCACGCTTCGCGGAGCGTGAAGAGGGAGCGGCGCGCGAGGGGGCTCGCCCTGGCGCCTGCCCTGCCAAGAGGGTGGCCTCCCACGCTCCCGGTGACGGAAGGCGTTCCCCCGGGCGCATTCCGGGTAATCTCCCGGGCGAATGGATTCCGCCGCGTCTCCGAACCTCGATGTCGCCACGCCCGAGCGGGTGGCCCTCTCGCTGCCCGTGGCCGGCATCGGCTACCGGTGCCTCGCCTATCTGATCGACATCGTCCTGCTGTTCCTCTTCTGGGTCGTCGCCTACTTCACCTTCACGCTGCTGGTGAGCGACGTGCTCGGCTTCTTCGAGGGGCTGTCCGGCTTCACGCGGACGCTGATGGTGGTGGGGGTCTTCGCCACCCAGTGGCTGTACTGGACGGTGTGCGAGGTGGTGATGGGCGGGCAGACGCCGGGCAAGCGCCTCATCGGCATCCGGGTGGTACGCGTGGACGGCTCGCCCGTGGGCGTGCTGGAGAGCGCGGTGCGCAACCTGGTGCGCGTGGTGGACTTCCTGCCCGGGCTCTACGCCACCGGCTGCCTGAGCATGCTGCTGACGCGCCAGCACCGGCGGCTCGGGGACCTGCTCGCCGGCACCCTGCTGGTGCGCGAGGAGCGCATCGACCTGGACAAGTACACCGCCCCGGCGGCCGAGGCCCCGGCCGTGTCCGCCGCCTCCAGCCGCATGCGGCTCGCGCCGGAGGACGTGGAGCTCATCCTCGCCTTCCTGACGCGAGCACCGCAGCTCGAGCCGGCGGCCCGGACGCGGCTGGGGACGAAGCTCGTGGACCGCTACGGGGGGCTCGGAGAGGAGGAGCGAGCCACCGTGCTGGCCTCACCCCAGGCCACCGAGTCCTTCCTGAGGACCCGCGTCCAGGCGGAGCGCTGAGGTGGCCACGCCCCTGCCCGCCTTCGTGGCGCGCCGCCGCCCCGACTGGGACACGTTGAAGGATCTGCTCGCCCGGCAGCGCGCGGGCACCCTGCGCCTGGAGGAGCTGCGCACGCTCGACGTCCTCTACCGGAAGGCGGCGGCGGATCTGGCGCACGCGCAGACGTTCTACGCGGGCACGGACGTGCACCGTTTCCTCAACCAGCTCTGCGGACAGGCCTACGGCGCCATCTACCAGCCTCCGCGTGAGCGGTGGGCCGCCACCCTCGCCTTCTTCCGCCGGGACTTCCCGCGCGCCCTGCGTGCCAACGGGGCCTTCGTGGCCGCGAGCACGGGCCTCTTCGTGCTGGGCATCCTCCTGGGAGCGCTGGTGGTGCTGCTGGAGCCACGAGGCGCGGAGCTGCTGGTGCCCGAGCACCTGCGCGACTTCATCGCCCGCAAGGAGATGTGGACGGATGGCATCCTCTCCGTGGCACCGCCCAACGCGGTGGCCTCGGGCATCGCCACCAACAACCTCACGGTGATCATCGTCACCTTCGCCTCCGGCATCCTGCTGGGGCTGGGCACGGTGTTCACGCTGATCAACAACGGGGTGCACCTCGGCTCGGTGGGCGCGCTGTGCGTGCACGAGGGAATGGGCCCCAAGCTGTTCGACTTCATCGCCGCCCATGGGCCGGTGGAGCTGTCCATCATCGTCATCGCCGGCGGCGCGGGGCTCATGGTGGGCCAGGCGCTCATCGACCCCGGGGAGCTACCCCGCGGCCAGGCCCTGGTGCTGCGTGGACGCGAGGCGGTGAAGCTGGTGCTCGGCTGCGCGCCCTTCCTCGCGCTCATCGCCGTGGTGGAGGGCTTCGTGTCCCCCGGCGACTTCTTCTCCTCGTGGATGAAGGGCGTGCTGGGGCTCGCGCTGGGGGCCCTCTTCTGGACATACCTGCTGCGTGCCGGCCGGGATGAGTTGGCGTGAAAGGTCAATCCTTCGGGCGCCCCGAGTCACGGGTTCCCGGGGCCCACCTGTGTACCTTGCCGGGCATGAACACACTCCCTTTTCGTGGCAGGAACGTCCTCATCACTGGCGCCAGCCGGGGCATTGGTCTGGCCATGGCGCGTGCCTATGGGGCGGCGGGTGCGACCGTTCTCATGATGGGCAGGGAGCTGGAGGCCCTGGCTCGCGGCGCGGACTCCATCCAGCGTGCTGGCGGACGTGCCTGGCACCATGGGCTGGATGTGACCGACGACGCGTCCGTGGCCCGGGCGGTGGATGCTGCTCGCGCGGCCCATGGGCACATCGATCTGCTCATCAACAACGCGGGGGTCTACTTCCAGCAGCCCTTCCTGGAGCAGGACCCGGCCCGAGGCCGGCTGGAGCTGGAGGTGAACTACTTTGGCGCGCTGCGCATGGTGCGAGCGGTGTTGCCCGAGATGCTCCAGCGAGGGGAAGGCACGCTCGTCAACGTCAGCTCCGTGCTGGGACAGGTTGCCTATCCCACCAACGCCAACTACAGCGCCAGCAAGGCCGCCCTCAATGCCTTCACCCATGCGCTCCGAGGCGAGGTGGAGGCGCGCGGTGTGCGCGTGCTGCTCTTCATGCCCGGCCACACCCGCACCGAGAACGGGCTGTCCGTCAAGCTCACGCGAGTGCCGTTGCAGGACCCGGAAGAAGTCGCACGCGAGGCGGTGCGAGCCACGCTGCGTGCCCGGCCCGTGCACGTCTCGGGCGCTGGAAACCGCACCTTCGTCTGGCTGTCCGGCCTGTTCCCCAACTGGGCACGCAACTACATGCGAGAGGTGGCGCGTGTGTCCTTCGCCACCCCAGCGCTGCCACCCGAGCGCTCCTGAGCACCCTTCTGGAGTGCGCGGGCCCGCCATGCCTGGGGCGTCGTCCCCGTCCAACGCTTGAACGCACGGTGGAAGACCGCGGGCTCCGCGTAGCCCAGCAGGAAGCTCACCTCGGCCACGGGTAGACCCTGCTCCAGCAGGAGGCGGGCGCGCTCCCTCCGTACCTCCGTGAGGAGGGTCTCCAACGTGACCCCCTCCAATGACAGACGCCGCTGGAGCGTGCGTGCACTCACCCGGAGCCGCCGGGCCGTGGCCGCCAGCGAGGCCTGGCCATCCGCCAGTCCCTCGGCCAGTGCTTGCCGTACCTGTTCGCGTACGGGGCTCGTCGCCGGCAGGGCCGTCGCACGCGCATCGAGATAGCGTTCCAGGAAGGCCGCCAACCCCGGGTCGGGACGCGGCAGCGGCCGTTCCAACACCTCCTCGGGCACTGCCCACTGGTTCACCCCGGCACCGAACTCTGGCATCCGGCCAAAGCGCCGGCGGTACTCGCCCGGGTCGCCATGCGCGGGGTGGGCGAAGCGCAGCGTGAGGACCTCCACGGGAGCTCCCGTGTAACGCGCTGGCAGCAGCAGGCAGTCCGCCGCATACATCTCCGTGATGTGGACGTGGGCGGGGCGGAAGGGGCCATGGGGCTCGAATCGGAAGACGGCGCGGCCTCCGTCCATCTCCACCTCGAACACCTCCCCCTCACTCATCACCCGGTGGTAGCGGATGATTCGCCGCACCGCCTCTCCCACCGTGCGGCTGGCCATCCCCAGGAAGCCCACCGCATCGATGGCCGCCGGTTCGATGGCCTCGATGTAATGGAGCCCGAAATGGGGGTCGGCCAGTGCCTCCGCCGCGGCCTCCACCGCCGCGTAGTACGCCGAGATGGGCACCCGTGCATCCGGATCCGCGAGCAACCCGGTGCGCACCGATGCGCGCGCCAGAATCGCCGAGCGATCCGCACCCCGCTGCGTTGCGTAATCCACTACGTGCGCCAGGCCTCTTGCCCAGCAGGTCGGTTCCGTCACGCCTTCCATCGTAGATCGGCTGGCGTCAACCTCCCCCCACGGGAGGCCGTACATCCGCGGCCCGGATTTGTCCTATCGGGGAAATTGATTTCCGCGGTCACCCCTGAAGGCGGAACGCCGCCACGGGCCGCTCGCGCTCGTCCACCTCCAGCCGGAAGACATCCGGCCGGGCGTAGTGGCCGCACGGGTCGAAGTCGAGCCGCGCCCGGGTGAGCAGCCCCAGGTCGAGGTCCGCGGTCAGCAGCCCCTCCTCGTCCCATAGAGGCCCGGCGAGCACCTCGCCGAACGGGGAGACGATGACGCTGCCACCGCGGGACATGATGCGGGGTGCGTCGGCGGGCAGGGCCTCCTCGCGCAGGACCTCCTCCGGGTACATGTCGCGGGTGACGAACTGGTTGCACCCGAGCACGAAGCACCGGCCTTCGCTGGCGATGTGGCGCACCGTGGCCTGCCAGGTGTCCCGGTTGTCGGCGGTGGGGGCGAGGTAGATGTCGACGCCCTTGGCGTACATGGCCGTCCGGGCGAGCGGCATGTAGTTCTCCCAGCAGATGAGCCCGCCGAGCCGGCCGAAGGGGGTCTCGACCGTGGAGAGCGTGCTCCCATCGCCCTCGCCCCAGATGAGCCGCTCGGAGCCGGTGGGCTTGAGCTTGCGGTGCTTCGCGAGCAGCGCACCGTCCGGCCCGAAGTAGAGCAGCGTGCAGTAGAGCGTCCCGCGCGTCACGCGATCACGCTCGATGACACCGATGGCGAGGTAGACACCGTGCTGGCGGGCGATGCTCCCGAGGTGGTCGATCGCCGGGCCGGGGATCTCCACCGACTGCTCGTTGTAGAGCTGCCAGAGACGGCGGCCAGCCTCGGTCCGGCTGCCGACGATGAAGCCGAAGCCCAGTCCCCGGGGATAGGCGGGGATGAAGGCCTCCGGGAAGAGGACGATGCGAGCACCCGCCTGGGCGGCCCGGGCGGTCCAGGAGGCGACGCGTTCGAGCGTCCCCTCACGATCGAAGAGGACGGGAGCGGCCTGGACGACGGCGACACGAACCTGCTGGGACTGGGACATGGCGGCGGAGGATAGGCGAGAAGTCCCGACAGGGACGAGCAACACCGCGAGCTACGCCCAGAAGGCCAGCAGCGCCCCCGCGGCCGTGGCCAACACGTTGACCGTGTCGTTGCCCAGCCAGGAGAAGCCCCTCAGGGGCCGGGCGGCCCGGCCACAGCGATGCACCCGGCGCTCCGTCTCCCGGCCACAGGCGTCGCACCAGCGCACGTCCTGCACCGTGGCGCCCAGGAAGCTGTCGAACAGCGAGCCCACCACCCCGGCCAGCACGAGCCATGGGAGGAGCGACCACCGGGCGCCCGCGAGCGCGGCCACCACTCCAACGAAGGCGGCCCCCGCGGTCGAGGCCATCAACCCGGCTCCCGAGACGGCACCGGACGTGCCAGCCGGCACCTGCCGCAGCGTGGTGACCAGCCTGGGGGGCGAGCGGGAGAGGACACCCAGCTCGGTGGCCCACGTGTCCGCGTTGGCGGCGACCAGGGCGCCCAGCATGGCCAGCGCATAGCGCTCGTCTCCGGTGACGGCCAGCAGCACCGCCGCGAGCGCGGCCACACCACCGTTGGCCAGCGCCTGTCCCAGGTCGCGCGTCCCCGTCTTCGCGTACTCCTCCTCCACGCCGGCCTTGCGGGCCCGGAAGGTCTTGGAGAGCGCGCTGGAGGAGATGAAGAAGGCGAGCAGGGCCGAGGCGCCCACCGCCCCCGCGAGCCCGAGGACGGGCGTGCCGATCAGGATGGCCCCCAGCACGCCGCTCGGGCTCAACGAGCCCCGGAGCCAGGACACCACGCCGATGAAGACGGCGATCACCGCGCCCAGGCCCAGCCCCGCGGCATGCGAGGGAGGAACCAGGTAGAGGACGGCGCCCGCGGCCAGCGGCACGAAGAGGTTGTCCCGTCCCCGGGTGCCGAGTGCCTCGGCACAGGTGGCCACCACGGCACACAGGGCGGCCAGCGGCACCTTCGGCATGTCGGGAGCGAGGCCCGGCATCCACGTCAGCGTGGCCAGCACGGCCACGAAGGTGCCAGCCAGCATGGCGAGGGAGCCCTCCAGGCTCTTGCGCTCACCTCCGAGCGTCTCGTACGGGTGGCGCCCGAAACGCATGCCCACCAGCGAGGCCAGGGCATCGCCCACGGCCATGGCCATGACACCGCCCGCCGCGGCCACGGGCTTGTCCCAGGCCAGCCACACCAGGGCCGAGAAGGCCAACGCGAACCAGACCGTGCCCAGGTTGTCGGGCTCGGTCTCAACGGACTTCAACAGGCGCTTGCGATGGATGACCCAGTTGGCGACCGCCGCCGTCAGCGACGGCACCACGGCCAACGCCGGGTTCTGGAAGAGCCACAGCGTGCCGAAGATCCAGAAGCCCACGCTCACGTGGATGATCTTGCGCGCGAGCTCCCGTGACAAGCCCAGGCGCAGGGAGGACTCCCCCGCGGCCACGCAGGCTCCGACATATCCGTAGGACCACAAGAGCGCCTGGATGTCCTGGCTCATGGGGACCGATTGTAGCCGGATCCCCCTGAGCCCCAACGTCCTCTTACTGACCCGCGCGCAGTTGGGCCTCCAGCTGCCGCCTCACGTCGGGCGGGAGCGAGTCGAGCCCCTGCATCTGCCCACCCCCGGCGAAGCTCGGCGGAGCGCGGCGCTTGAAGAGCTCGAGGCCCTGGGCCAGCCGGGCTCGCACGCCCTCACCCACGGCGTAGGTGAACGCGTCGATCGTACTCCGGGCGTACAGCTCCTTCGTGCCGCTCGCCGCCCCCGGCGCCTCCTTGCCCAGCCGCAGGGTCTGGACGGGCTCGCCCTCGACGGTCACCTCCACGAGCGCGGCCGGTGAAGTGAGCCCGGCCTGCCCGTCCGAGACCTGGCCTTCGACGAGACGGGTCGCACGCAGGTCGCGCAGCCAGGCGAGCTGCATGCCGACCTGCGACGGCTCGAGCTCGAAGCCGTCCGGGAGCTTCTGGGGCTCGGTGATCTTCCACCCCTCCCCTTCCTTCACCACGACGACGGTCTTGCCACCGGCCTGGAGCTTCAGCTTCGAGACCTTCTGCGGCTCGAAGCGCAGGAGGCCCAGGTCCCGGAAGTCCACGAGGCGCTTGCGAAGCTGCGAGGCGGTGTACTGCGGGAGCTGGTACACCTGGGCGTCTCCCTCGACCCGGACCGCGACGGAGCCCGAGCCATCCTTCGCCTCGGGCTGGCGGCCCAGGTGCACCACCACCTTCTTGCCGTCCTTCAACTGCGCCTCCACGCTGTCATGCGCGCCAGCGAGCCCCGTCGCGGAGTCGGCCGCGGCATCACCCTCGAGGAAGTCCTGCGCGTACAGGCTCGCCAGTTGCTGCGCGAACTGCTGGGCCGCCTGCGAGCTGAACCGGAAGCCGGCGGGCGTCTGGGTCCCCTCCGCGAGGCTCCACTCGCCCGGGTTCGCTCCCGCCTTCAGGGTCAGACTCTCTCCCTCCTTCGAGCGGAGGACGAGCTGGGAGAGCTTGTCCACCTCGAGCGCCACGATCTGACGCTTGCGCCAGTCCTTGACCTCCTTGCGCACGGACCAGTCCAGCCGGCCCTGATGCGCGAACACGTCGTTGCTACCGGCCTTGCGGAGGTACACCCCTCCGTTCCTGGCGGCCTTCCCGAGCACCAGCTCCACGGCAGGACCGCCGCCATGGGAGACCTTGAGCTTCAGTCCCTTCGCGTCATCCAGCTCGTACTCCGCCAGCCGCTCGGCACGGTCGGTGACGAAGTCCGGGTTCTTCACCTCCCCGAGCGCCTCGATGGCGCCGTTCACCAGGTTCTCGTCCGCCGTGTACTTCGTGTCCGGCTTGCCCGGGTCCACCACGATCCAACCCTCTCCCTCCTTACGGAGGGTGGCGTTCCGGGCGCCCGTGAGCTCGAGCTCCGTGACCTGGGCCTTGTCCAGCTTCGGCAGCTCCAGCTTGCGGACCCCGACGCTGACCTGCCGCTCGCGCGTGGCGAGCACGAGCACGAGCAGCACCGCGAACGCGCCAAGGGCGATGAGCGTTCCTCTCTTCATGGCTCTTCCTCAGCTCCGCTTCAGATGGTGACAGTGGCCCGACGCGACTCCCGCATCCGCCAGCGGACGAGCCCGAAGGCGGCGAGTGCGAAGGGAATCCCGAACGCATTGCCGAACTTGACGGCGTTGCGCGTGGTGGCACTCAGCTCCTCCTGGAGGGGCGCCTCGGCCATGCCGCGAGTGCGCATGGCCAGGAGCGCGGGATCCAGCAGCAGCCAGTCCGCGACGTTCAGGAGCAGCGCCTGGTTCGGCCGGCCCATGAAGTCGTCCCACAGCGCCGCCGAGCCACCCGCCACGATGATTCGCGGCTCCCCCTTGCTCTCCGCGAGCACGGGCGTACCGCTGGAGGTGCTGACCTGGGCCTCCGAGGCGAAGTGGCTCTTCAGCTTCCCGCTCACCTGCACCATGAGGGAGTGCGGACCGTCCGGCGTGACGGTCTCCGAGCGCCAGTCGCGCCGCGGGTCGATGTTGTAGGGCTTGTTCTCCAACCAGCTCTTGCGCGAGGACTTCGCGAGCACCGTGGCCTGGGCGCCCTCGGGCGCGGTGGCGGTGACGACGGTGCTGAACGGCAGGGTGACGCCCGAGAGCCCCTGGGTGATGGGGCTGTCGCCCTCGAGCCGCGCGAGCATCGGGACGAACGGGTACGGCACCGGCATGGAGACGACCATGAAGCCCCGACGCTCCTGGACGCTGAGCTGGGCCGACTCGACATCCGCCACCAGCTGGTCCCCGACCTTGATGCCCCAGGTTGCCAGCAGGGGTCCGAGCCCATGCGTGGCCTCGGTCGGCTCGAAGGTCTTCAGGTCGACCTGGACGGAGTCGAGGAAGAACGCCACGCTCTTGCCCTCCATCACGAACTGGTCGAGGGCCTTGAGCTCCTGGGTCTGGAACGCCGTCCTGGGGCCGATGACGAGCAGCGCGTCGACATCCGCGTCCACACGCTCCTTGCCGGACAGGTCCACGGGGCGGACCTCGTACATCTGGCCGAGCAGCGTCCGCAGACTCGAGAGCTTCTCGTGAAGCGCGGGCGCGTCGTGACCCTGCACCACGCCGATCACCGGCGTCTTGGGGCGCGTCAGCTTGCGCACCAGCGTGGTGAGGTCGTACTCGAGCGTCCGGATGTCCTGGACGACGGGGATGACCTCCTTCTTCTCCTGATGCTTGATGACGATGCCCATGTAGGCGCGCTTCGTCTGCATCTGGTCATCCTCGACCACGCGGATCTCCACGGGCTGGACGCCTTCCTGCGCCAGCTCGCGCTCCACGGAGGTCGGCTCACGGAAGACCCGGCCGAAGATGTCGCGCCGCGTCTCCTTCTTGGTCTCCTTGTCCTCGGCCGTCTCCTGGGTCATCGGGTCCAGGAACTCGAAGGAGAGCCGGCCCTTGGAGGCGGCCCGGAACTCCTCGAGCAGGTCGCGCACGTAGCGCGCGTTGCTCGAGTACGGAGGCGGCAGGTCGTCGGTGAAGTAGGCCGTGACCGTGACGGGATCCTCGAGCCCCGCCATCGTGTCCTGGGAGGCCTTGGACAGCGTGTAGAGCGAGTCACGGGTGGCATCGAAGCGGCCGAACGTGCGCAGCGCCAGGATGTTGAGCAACACCAGGCAGCCGATGATCGCCGCGAGGAAGACATTCGCGTTGGAGGAACCGGGTTTCATCGTCGACCTCACTGACGGACGTTGCCCAGGGTGCGCGTGGTCAGCGCGAGCCCCACGGCCGTGAGCGACAGGTAGAAGAGGAGATCACGCGTATCCAGCACGCCGCGCGCGATGTTCGCGAAGTGGTAGTCGACCGAGAGGTACTGCAACAGCTCACCGATCGACTCGGGCAACACCATCGCGAACTTGTCGATGAAGTAGAAGGCGAAGCACAGCAACAACCCGATGATGAAGCCGACGATCTGGTTGCGGCTGAGGGCGCTGGCCCAGAGCCCCAGCGCCAGGAAGCTGGACGCCATCAGCAGCAGCCCCAGGTAGCCCATCACCACGGGCCCCCAGTCGAACCGGGCGCCCTCGGCGGTGAGGCTCGCCACGGTGAGCGGATAGGGCAGCGTCCACAGCAGGCCGACCGCGACCATGCCCAGCGCCGCGAGGAACTTGCCCGCCACCAGCTCCCAGTCGCGCAGGGGCATGCTGAAGAGCAGCTCCAGCGTGCCGCTCTTGCGCTCCTCGGCCACCAGACGCATCGTCACGGCCGGCGCGAAGACGACGAACAGCACGGGGGCGATGCTGAAGAACGCCCGCAGCGAGGCCTGACCGGCGACGAAGATGGTACTGAAGTACAGCCATCCCGCCACGACCAGGAACACGCCGATGACGATGTAAGCGACGGGCGAGTTGAAGAAACTCCTGAACTCACGCCTGGCGACCGCCAGTGTCGTTCCCATTGTCTACCTCGTTTTTTCGAATGTCTGGGAGTCAGCTCAAGCCGCCCGCTGCGGCACCTGGGGGTCCTGCGGGCCACGCGGCCCCTCGCCCCCGGTGAGCTTGCGGAACGTCTCTTCCAGGCTGACATGCTGCCGCTTCACCTCGAGCAGACAGAGCCCGTTGCTCACGGCGGCCTCGAAGAGCGAGCGTCGGATGTCCTCGGTGCCGTACCGCAGCCGGAAGCCCAGCGTCCCGAGGCCCTCCCCTTCCGCGGGCTCCACACCGGTGACGCCAGCCACGCGCTCGAGCATCGAGCGGACGGCGTCCGACTGCAGCATGGCCCCCGTGCGAGACGCGAGCACGACGGTGACCGTCCCGCCCTGGCCCTCGCCCAGCCGCTCCGGCGCGTCGTCCGCGACCAGACGCCCGTCGTTGATGATGAGCACCCGGCTACAGGTGCTCTGCACCTCGCTCAGGATGTGCGTGCTGAGGATGACCGTCTTTTCCTTCCCCAACTCCTTGATGAGGCCGCGGATCTCGACGATCTGATTGGGGTCCAGGCCCGTCGTCGGCTCGTCCAGGATGAGCAGATCCGGATCGTGCACGATGGCCTGCGCCAGACCCACGCGCTGCCGGTAGCCCTTGGAGAGCTGGTGGATGTCCTTGCCCAGCACCGAGCGAAGGCCGCAGCGCTCCACCGCGCTGCGGATCCGCTCGGCACGGCGGGCCTTGGGAATCCCTCTCACCTCGGCGACGAAGTCCAGGAAGTCCCGGACCATCATCTCCTCATAGAGGGGGTTGTTCTCGGGCAGGTACCCGATCAACCGCCGGGACGCGACCGAGTCGACGCTGACGTCGATGCCATTGACCCTCGCCGTGCCGGACGTTGGCGTCACGAAGCCGGCGAGAATCTTCATCGTGGTGGACTTGCCGGCCCCATTGGGCCCGAGGAACCCCACCACCTGTCCTCGAGGGACGTCGAAGCTGACCCCACGCAGTGCCTGGGTGGCCCCGTAGCTCTTGGTCAGACCTTCGATCCGGATCATTGGTTGAGACACGACCTCACCCCATGAAACGAATGGTTCTGTTCAAACGCCGCCTGCACTTAAGACAGCGATCGGCGCTGTCAACGCGGCCAGTGCGGATTTATTTCCCGTCCCCGACAGCCGTGAATTTCACCCGTGCTGAAATTGGCTTGACCGCCCCTACGACGCTTGCCTGTCATTCCAGCGGGTCAGCGTTCTGTCCATGCACATGGGGAGAGGTGCGGCTTGTCCACTCGTCTCGTTGGCGCGGTCCTCCTGGCCCTGTCAGTGGCCGTGCTACTCGCAGGGTGCGCCACGGGCCGTCCGCGAGGGGGCCTGACGAGCGGCATCGGCCTCCACCCGCGCTCCACCTCGTTCCGTTACAACTCCGGACCTCGGCAGTCCGTTGTCACTCCCTCCCCTGAAGGGGCGACGGGAAGCGCCGGGGGTCTTCCCGAACAGACGGCGGACCCCTTCCAGGTGATACAGGAGGCCAGCGGCCTGGAGGAAGAAGCACGGCACCCGACGGGCGCGGCGCTCTACCAGGAGCAGGCGCGCCAACTCCTGGAGCTGTTGGCGAAGACACCCGAGACGCAGAGGAGCTTCGCCCCGCGCCGGGTACTGTCCTGGCTGCTACGCGAGGTCCTCGAGGGCGGCGAGCGCGTGGAGTACGCCGATTTGAAGTGGCGTGCCGATCGCTTCTGGCTCCTGGTGCTGGTGCGCCCGGACGGCTACCTGGTGGCCGCGCTCACCGGTACTCCCATTCAGCGCATGGGCCCACTCGAGCTGGTACAGGGCGAGTGGAAGGTGGGCGGCCTCCGGGTAGGCGTCTTCTACTTCTCGCGCGGTGGTGTCTTCTACCCGGTCACCGAGGCCCTCCGGCGCGCGGACAGCCCTCCGCTGGCCGAGCTGGGCCTGGGGAGAGACCCGCTCAACGCCGCACTCGATGGGGCCCAGGATGCCATGGGGGAGATGGTGGTGGCCCTGGCTCAATCCATCCTCCACCCCATCCGCACCGTGGAGGACCTCGCTCAGTTGCCCAACACGGTGGCGCGCCTCATCGCGTCCTCGCCCGAGTACTTCGCGCGCTACGGCGCCATGTCTCGGGAGGACCAGATACGCGAGGCCGCGCGCCTGTCCACGCACGTCCTCATGATGGTCGGGGGCGCGGAGGCCACGGTGGGGCGCATCGGCGGGTTGGGGGCCGAGCTGCCGGTGCTGTCGCTCACGGCCGAGGGTGAGATGGTACTGGGCAGAGCCGTGGTGGCGGGAGGCACGACGACAGCCACAGTGGGCATGGACCTGGGCGCCCTCTCCATCCTCCACATGGCGGGTAGAGGCCAGGGACACACCGGCGGTGGGCGGGGTCAGGCAGCAAAGGCCACCCAGACAGCTTCGGCGCAAGCGCCCGGCAAATGGACATACAAGAAACCCACCACCAAATCCAAGGACGCCCTGGACTATCAGGAGCAGGTAACGGGGCGGCCCGCCTGGTGGGTCTACATGATTGGAAAGCTGGAGTTCGACGGCATCAAGGGCAGGGAGTTGCTGGAGGCCAAGGGGCCCGGCTACTGCTCCTTCTTCAACGCGGATGGCACGCCCAAGTACTGGTACAGGATTTCCGGCGGGTTCAAGGAAATGATGGAACAAGCCAGGAAACAATCGGAGGCGGCCCGGAAGTTGGGACTGCCGCTGACCTGGCATGTCGCTGACGCCAAGGTTGCGAAGTTCCTTCGCGAAATCTTCGAGGATGAAGGATGGGACAACATCACCGTCCGCCATGCACCACCAGTACGGTAGAGGGGAAGGAGCACGCGCACATGCAGGACAGGTACTACGTAGGGGCGTACTGGGGCCCACGGAAGGAGACGGCGCTGGAGTGTGCCCGGCGCGCGGAGCTCTTCTTCCGAGGGTTGGCACGATGTGACCCATCCTTCGCCCAATGGTACCGGGGGGGGCGTGGAGCCCCCCGCGGCCTGCCAGGCCACCCTGTCGACCCGGAGGTGAAGGCACTGGAGAAGCTCCTGCAGCGCAGCAGGATCCGCACGGACGTCGACAAGGAGGTCATCGAGAACCTGGGCTTCAGCCAGATCTTGTGGAATGCGAAGGAGGAGGCCACCGACCTCCACCTTTCTTGCGGTGGATACTCTCCCTGGGGGGGACCCAATTCGTGCCTGCTGAAACCGCCCAGACAGGGAGCGGTACGGGATCGGATACTGCGCGCGCCGGTGCTGGTCGAGGTGCTCACCCTCATGGCCACGGCATGGGACCCTGACTTCGCCATGGCATCCTCGGGCGAGATGGTGGACCTCGTGGAAAAGCGCGGGTTCGAGGTGCGGGTGGGCTGGATGACGTACTTGTCGCGCCGCCTGGGCACGGTGCCACCGCTGCCCGCCCCCGTGCGCATCGAGCCGGTGGGTGCGCTGGGCTGGCTCCTCATCCTCTCCCACGAGCCCATGACGGCGAGCAACCCCGAGCATGTGACGTTCACCGCACGTGTGCGCGAGCTGCTCGACCGGGCAGGCCTCATCGAACGTCCGGAACCCGAGCCCACCAACGAGTGAGCCCGCTACGCGCGCTTCCTCGCCACTGGCTTCTTCTTCGCCGCCGGCCTGGTCTTCTTCTCGACGGGCTTGCTCTTCTTCGCGGCAGGGCTGGTCTTCTTCGCGGCCGGCGCCTTCTTCTTCTCCGGCGGCCGGATCACGGACTCGTAGTGCGCGATGTACGCCTTGGCGGGCACACGGCGGATGGCCTCGCCGATCACGTCGAGCGCGACGTCCTCGAGCTTCTTGAAGCGCACGCACGACTTGCCCATGTCGAGCTTCTTGCCCGTCTTCGCCCACGCCTCGCGGAACCACTTCTCCTGCTCCGGCTGGCCGTAGACGCACATCAGGTAGACGGCCATGTGGCTCTTCTGCGAGGCCAGCGACGCGAACGGCAGCGGCTGCTTCGGGTCGCAGTGGTAGCCCGCGGGGAACACCTCGTGCGGGACGTAGTAGCCGATCATCCCGTACTGCATGCCCTCCGCGTAGTTCTTATCAAGGTTCTCGAGGATGACCTTTCGCACGGCGGAGATCGCCGCGCGGCGATCCTCTGGGAGCGAGGCGAGGTACTGGTCGACGGTGGTGGCTTTGCTCTGCATGGTCGTGAGTGTGCGGACTCGGGTGCCGCACGTCCTGGAGAGACATTCTGCCCTACCCGTCAGTGATGTGTCTCGCGGCGCCGGACGGCTCCACGCGCCCGCTGCTCGCTGCGCCTCAGTGAGTGCGCCTGCACGTAACCGAGCAGCGTCACGAAGATAATGCCCCCCACGAGGTTGCCCAGCAGCGCCGGCAGGAAGTTGAGCCGCGCCCACTCGCCCACCGACACGGGCGCGCCCACCCCCATGGCCATGAAGACCTCGGCCGCCGAGATGACCACGTGGTTGAAATGACCGGCCGAGATGAGGAAGCCCATCATCCAGATGATGAGCATCCGGGCGCCCTGTCCCCGTGCCGCGAGCAACAGCCACGTGAGCATCGTCATCAGCCACCCGGCGAAGACGGCCTTCATGAAGGCCACGGGCAGCGGGACGAACACCTTCTCCTTCACGAGCTCCACGAGGAAGTGCCGCGCGCCGTCCGCCAGCACGCCCGGGCGCGAGATGAGGAACGCGAAGACGACGGCTCCCACCAGGTTGAAGGCCAGCGTGGAGCCCCACAACAGGAACAGGTCGCGCAGCCTGCCCCGGCCGCTCATCACTCCGGTGACGGGGACGAAGAAGTTCTCGGTGAACAGCTCGCCCTTGCCCACGATGAGGATGATGAAGCCGATGGGAAACGCGATCGAGCCCAGCAGGTGCGCCTGGCTCTGATCCAACACGTGCGTCCAGGGTCCCGCCGTCCACGCCATGGCCACCCCGCCGAAGCTCACGGCCAGCCCACCGATGAACGCCGTGATCGCGTGGGCCACCGTCATCCGGTGCAGCCGCCGCTCGCCGAGCGCGATGGCGGTCTCGATGACCTCCGGTGACTCGGCGCTCACCTCCACGCTGGTCGCCGCGGCCTGCTCGGACAAGCCGGCGAGGTGCTCACGCACCTGCACCACGGTCTCCGTCAGGCCCTTGAGCCGGTCGAGCGAGGCGAGCAGCTCGGCGATGGCCACGTCCCCGATGCGCCGGGAGCGCCCGCGCGTGAGCTGTTCGAGGCACTCGCGCGCCGCCTGGAGACCACGCAGCAGCTCGGCCATCTCCGTGTGGGCCTTGCCCACCGCGCCCAGGGCTCCGGCGGAAGCCCGCAGGCCCTGCGTCTCCAAGCCCTGCAGCTCCTCGCGGATGGAGCCCCACCTCGTGCCGAAACCGTCCACCACCTCCTCGACGAGTATCGCCAGGAAGCGATCGATCCCCCCGGGGCGCTCACGCCGGAGGAAGCGCGCACGGGCCCGCTCCACGAGCTCCAACGGGAACGGTTCGACGGTGAGCACGGCGTCATCCGCCAGCACCACGTCCAACCGCTCCCAGCGCAGGTCGCCGTCCTCGCCGGACACGGGGATGTTGAAGCGGATGAGGAACTGGCGCGGGAACTCGACGGCTCCGGGCGCGAAGTCCGGAGCCTGGAGCTGGTGCAGCAGGCTCTGATGGAGGGCGAGCGAGCGGCTGAGCTCCCGGAGCTCCTCATGGGAGGGGTGGATGGCTCGCAGGTGGCGCAGCTCGCGGCCGGGTTCCACATCCCAGCCTGTCGTGCTCATGGATGGAGGGGTGGGTTCGGAATCACGCACCCACGAAGCCTGGACATTGCCTCGGGATGAGGGGATTGAACTCCGGACGAAGAACGGGGCAAGCAGTCAGGCCCCTGATAAGAAGCCGGGCCCGAGCCGAATCTCCTCCGCCCAGCGCTCTCTCGCTTGCATCCGTGACTCCATCTTCACATCCATGTTCCATGCCCCAGTTCACTTCTCAGTTCATCGAATCGACTCCCGGTGACCCGCTCTCCGACACGCGGCCGCGCCAGGTGCACGGGGCGCTCTGGTCGAAGGTACAGCCCACTCCAGTCTCGGCCCCTCGATTGGTCGCATTCTCCCCCGAGGTGGTGCGCCTGCTGGGACTGGACGAGGCGGCACTCCAGTCCGCCGAGTGGGTTCAGGTCCTCTCCGGAAACGCACTGTGGCCGGGCATGGTGCCGTACTCGGCCAACTACGGTGGGCATCAGTTCGGCAATTGGGCGGGACAACTGGGGGATGGCCGCGCCATCGTGCTGGGCGAGCTGCTGGCTCCCGACGGCGGGCGCTACGAGTTGCAGCTCAAGGGAGCGGGCCGGACGCCCTACTCGCGCCGCGCCGATGGGCGCGCGGTGCTGCGCTCCTCCATTCGTGAGTTCCTGTGCAGCGAGGCCATGCACCACCTGGGCGTGCCCACCACCCGCGCGCTGTCGCTCGTCGCCACCGGAGACACGGTCATCCGGGACATGTTCTACGACGGGCATCCCGAAGCCGAGCCCGGTGCCATCGTCTGCCGCGTCGCTCCGAGCTTCCTGCGCTTCGGCAACTTCGAGCTGTGCACCAGCCGGGGGGACGTGGCGCTGCTCCAGAAGCTCGCGGACTACACGGTGACGCAGTTCTTCCCGGAGCTCGGCAAGCCGTCGAAGGACACCTACGCCGCCTTCTTCGGCGAGGTGGCGCGACGCACCGCGAAGCTCATCGCGCATTGGCAGGCGGTGGGCTTCGTCCACGGCGTCATGAACACCGACAACATGTCCATCCTCGGCCTCACCATCGACTACGGCCCCTACGGTTGGATCGACGACTTCGACCCGGGATGGACGCCGAACACCACGGACGCCGACCAGCGCCGGTACCGCTATGGCAATCAGCCCGCCATCGGGATGTGGAATGTCGAGCGGCTCGGGGTCGCGCTGATGCCGCTCCTCGAAGGCGATGAGACCCTGATCGAAGCGGGGCTGCTCGAGTACGATCGCACGTTCGAGACGGAGCTGGCGGCCCGGTTCGCGGCCAAGCTGGGGCTGTCCTCACTCGGGGACAAAGCCGACTTCGACCTGGTGAACGGGTGCATCGCGTGGCTCGCCGAGGAAGAGACGGACATGACCCTCTTCTTCCGCGGCCTGTCCCGCGTGGTGACCGCACCGGCGGCTCCCGTCGAGTTCCCGGCCGTGCTGCGCGAGGCCTTCTACGGGCAGGTTCCCGAGCCCCATCTGGCCAAGGGCCTCCAATGGCTGACCACCTGGTGGCAGCGCACGAGGCGTGAGGGTGTGGCTCCCGCCGAGCTGGCGCGCCGGATGGACGCGGTGAATCCGAAGTACGTGCTGCGCAACTACCTCGCCCAGGAGGCGATCGATGCCGCTCATGCTGGCGACAACTCGAAGGTGCACGCGCTGCTCGACGTGATGCGGCGGCCCTTCGATGAGCAACCGGGGCGCGAGGCCTACGCGGCCAGGCGGCCCGATTGGGCGAGATCCAAGCCAGGGTGCTCGGCGCTCTCCTGCAGCTCCTGAATCAGCGTCGCGGGCGCCGGGCTCCCCTGCCCCGCCCCGCACGCCCACCACCGCCCGGGTCACGTACCATCTCGAGCTCCTCGGGCATCCACGGCATGTCGAGCAGTTCCTGCAGCTCGAGCAGCGTGTCGGCCCGCAGCGCGCCACGCCGGCCTCGGCCCACGACGAAGCGCACGGGCCGGTCGAACAACGGGAGCTCCTCCTCCACGAGCGTGCGCGCGAGCTTCTCCGGCAGGTGGAGCCGCACCACCCCCACGGGCTGTCCCGCCTCGTCCTCCTCCACTTCGTAGTCCAGGTCCACTTCGAGGTCGCGGATGCTCACCGCGTCTGGCAACGACAGGAGCTGCTCGCGCGTCCCGGGCGGAACCAGTGCGTCCAGGTCCAGCACCAATGGACGCGCGTCGAGCTCGTCCATCGTGGTGACCCCCTCGAGCCGCGCCTCGTAGAGGGAGGTCAACTCCGGCACCCCGAGCTTCGCCGTGCGTCCGCCCGAGCGGCGCCACAGCTCTCGCACCTCGTCGATGGCCGGCTGGTTGCGGCGCACCGCCGGGTGCTCCGCCTCGCCTCGTCCCAGCGCCTCGGCGAGCGCATGCCGTGCGCGCTCCGCCAGCTCCGGTCCCCACGCGCGGAGCACCTCGATCTCGCGCTCCAGCTCGAAGCCGGCGTACTCCATGCGCCACTCGAGCACGAGCGACATGTGCCACGGGTCATAGGTGAGTTCGGCATCGGTGCGGCGCGCGTACTTCGTCAGGATGTCGAGCGGGATGTGCGTGCCCTCGATGGAGGCGTGCGGGTTGCCCGAGCGGTCGGCGAAGTAGCGGAGCATCCCCGCCACCGCGCCCCAACTTCCGCACACGCTCGTCTTCGCGACACGCGCCTGCTCGCCCGAGGCCGTCTGCTCGTCGATGGTGAGGTCGAAGGGCATGAAGCGCGCGAGCAGCTCGGCGAAGCGGCGGTACACTCGGTCCCCCGCGAACGGCATGTGCTCGGGCAGCCCGACGCCCACGCTCCGGTAGACGCCCGCCATCACCAGCGCCGCGTCCTCGATGGCCTTCACCAGCACGCCGCGCCGCTCGGCCCAGCGCTCCATCTTCTCCGCGTGGAACAGGTGACGCGGTAGCCCGTACACTTCGCCGATGAAGCCCGCCTCGCGGTACGCCTCGGCGTAGAGGTTGTAGGCGGTGAGGTGGTCGCTCCCGGTGACCAGCACGCCCTCCAGGTCGCGCTCCTCGCGCGTCATCCGGTGGAGCGACTCGATGGCGCTGCACACGGCGAGGTAGGGAAGCAGCGCGTCCTCTCCATTGACGATCAGCTCCGCCCAGGCCCGCTCCACCGGGAGTGCCTCGACCGCGCGGCCGTAGGACGAGAGCCTTCCCTGGGCGTCGACGATGCCGCGCTCCCGCAGCCGCTGGAACACGCGGTCGTAGGCCACGCGGTCGAGCGGTACGGGGAGATCCAACGCATCGGCCCGCACGCCAAGAGCGGCGGCGGTGAGTGCCACGCGCTCCGGGTCTCCGGCGAGCTGGAACTCGGGCTCCGTCGGGCGGAGCGCGAAGAAGTCGATGTCCCGGTTGCTCAGGATGAAGATGCGTCCGCCCTCGACGCGGCCATGCACGCGCCCGGCCATCTGGAGCAGCTCGTTGTTCCCGAGGTGGATGCGCGTGAGCACGCCCCGCCCGCGCTCGACGAGATTGGCGAAGCGCGTGTCATCGATGACGAGGGTGTCGAGCCCCTGCACGTTGAGCGCGCTCTGCCCCGCGGCCGTCATGGCCAGGAGGAAGGGCCGGGGCGCCGTCCCCTCGAGGAACGGCCGGATGGCGCGGATCGGTTCTCCGCCGTGGTAGTACGCCGCGTGGATGCGCGGCCAGTGGGTGCGTACGTGCTGGGCCACCTGCTCGACCGCCGCCCGCGTGGGGAGGAAGAGCCCTACCCCGCGCTGCCCCTTCTCCACGGCGGAGAGGAACGCCTCATCGAGAAACGCGAGCGGTTGCCTGTCCTCGACCACGACGGTGGCCACCTTCCTCGGATCGAACGCCTGGACCTCGAGCACGTCGGCGCTGTTCAGGTAGCGCGCGTAGAGCGCCGGGTCCACAGTGGCGGAGAGCCAGATGAAGCGGCAGCCCACGCGCTTGCCGAGCGCCAGGCAGAGCTCGAGCTCCGCCGACGTCTGGTGGATCTCGTCGATGACGAGCGTGTCGTGAGGCAGGATGTCGCCATTCTGGAACCAGCGCCGCGCGATGCCCGTCGTCACGATGATGACGTTCCAGGTGGGCGTGTCGGGTGTCGCCTCACGCTCACGGTTCACCACGCCGACCCTGAGAGGAGTCGTGCCTCCCTGGCCGACGAGCTCCTCGGCGATGAGCCGGATGGCGAGCGTCTTTCCGGTCCCCGTCCCGGCCACGATGCCAAAGCCCTTCCCAGCACGCGCCAGCTCGCGCACCCGGGGTCCGTGGTGCTTCTCGAGGTAGGTCTCGAGGCGCAGCCCGAGCGCGAGTTCGATGGTCTCGCACGCCGCGCGCGTGGGGGCGATGACGATGACGCGCCCCGTCGGCGGCTCGGCGGAGACGAAGGCGTCATGGTCGGGAGGCAGCTGGCGATCGGTCGGCGTACGCACATGGCCCTCGCGCGCTCAGCCCCGGGGGTTTGGACGTGGGCCGCTCAGACGTGGACCCGCCGCCGCATGCCGATGGCGCCCCGCGCTGGGAGCTCGGCTGCCTTGTAGTTGGTCACCATCCAGACCAGGAAGAGCGCGATCCCCGAGATGATGAAGAAGTTACGTGCCCGGACGACGTCCGAGAACCCCAACAGGAAGGGGATGACGACCAGGGCCACTGAAGTAACAGCCTCGATGGTGCCGTGGACGGTGAAGGGGATGATCTTGGCCACACCGAGCGGATAGGCGGTCAGCAGGCTCATGCCGCCCTGAACCACGGCCAGCACGTAGCAGAGCACCGCCGGCAGCCCCGAGAAGCGGAACAAGGTGGGAGCGAGCAGGAGGACGAGTACGGCGAGATAGTCGATGTAGCCATGAGGGCGGGGAGCGAGAGGGGCTTTCATTGCGATTTCCTCGTGCGACAAGGGGTGGAAGTCAGCACGGCCCCTTTCCGGACGCGGAGAGTAGCGGGAAGTGGACGTGCCCTGTCAGGAGCGTGAGCACTCCGGGCGTCAATGCCAGCCCGCCACGTCACATCGCATTCTCCGGACGCCCAGGTACCTGGAGAGCGTCGTCCCTGGTGGGGACATTGGACCGCGAGCCACTGGGCATGTCCCCGGGGTTGAAGCAGGCGGATTCATCTCGCATGGGAAAGCACCTGGCGGCCCCGGGTCTCGACCAGCCCGAGGCCTTCCTCTCTGTCCGGCGCCCAGGTGCTTTCCAAAGCGCCGTCATGCGCCAGTCCTTCCAGCCTCAACGACCCGTGTTGCCGCCAGAGCCACTCGTGCTGCCGCCGGTGCCAGTCCCCGGATTCACGGAGCCGGAGCCGCCGGAGCCAGTGCCACCCGTGCCGGTGCCGGTACCACCCGTGCTGCCCGTGCCGGTGCCACCAGTGCCCGTGCCACCCAGGTCGCCACCCGTGCCCGTGCCGGTTCCACCAGTGCCCGAGCCACCCAGGTCGCCACCAGTGCCGGTGCCGCCAGTGCCCGTGCCACCCAGGTCACCGCCAGTGCCGGTTCCACCAGTGCCCGAGCCGCCCATGTCGCCGCCAGTGCCCGTCCCGCCCCCTACGTCGCCACTACCAACGTCGCCACCGCCCGTGCCTCCGATGCCGCCACCACCCGTGCCTCCGGTTCCACCACCCGTGGTGTCACCTCCGCCCGTCGTACCTCCCGTCGCTCCACCTCCGGTCGTGGAGCCACCCTGGGTCGCGCCGGTCTCGCCCGCTCCTTGCTCCCCGGAGGTGCCTGCCCCCTTACACCCCACACCAAAGAGCAGAGCCGCGGACAACGCACCAACCACCACCGCCTTGACGTGCTTCATGATCTCTCCTCCAGTTTGACCACCCTGGAGGCTAGGTACCCATCACGCATCGCAGCATTGGACCTGAAGACAATCCCCGCTCCCGCGGAGAGGAGGCAAGGAGACAGAAGGGCCTGCCTGTCCACTCCCTAGTGGACCGTCCCTTCCAGCCACCAGTGCACCGCCTCGCGCATCATCTCCTCGGGGACGACGTGTGGCCCCTCGAACTCGCGGTAGTTCACGTCGTAGCCGGCGCGCTCGAACACTCGCACGAGCCGACGGCTGCACTTGTCGATGGGGAGCACCCGATCCTGGGTGCCATGGGACATGAAGATGCGCGGCGTCCCCAACTGCCTGGGCGGCACGGCGAAGCCCGGTGAGAAAGCAAGGATGTGCCGGAACAAGTCCCCATTCCCGAGCCCGAGCGAGAGCGCGTACGAGGCCCCGTCGGAGAAGCCGCCCATGGCCACCCGCGCGGGGTCCACCGCGTACTGCTCGAAGGTGTGCGCGAGCGCCTCGTCAATGGCGTGCACGTCCGGCCCGAAGTCCTCCACGATCACATCCCAGGTGGGGCCCTGCGAGCCCGGTGCCACGAGGATCAGGTTCGCGTCATCGGCCAGGGGCCGGAGCAGGTCCAGTCCGTGCCGGGCCGAGCCCCCCGCTCCGTGGAGCATCACCGCGAGCGGGGCGGGATGGTCCGGCCTGTAGCCGGGGGGCACGTAGATGATTCCATCATGTCCGAGACTCATTCCGAGCGGATGCATGCCCGTCGGGGCTCCCGTGATCCGAGGGGTTCCCGGCCGTGCCCGCAGACGCCCCGTCCTGGCGGAGCGCCAGGATTCGTCCTGCCGTTCCGCATCTCCTTTCTCCCTGTCACCCATTGGCTCCGTCCCTCCGTGCGCGCATCATTCCGGGCTCAATCTATGGCCGCCCGGACGACGTGGACTCCGCTGCGACGTACAAGACGAGAGCCCGCCCGCACGCCTGTTCCTGGCATCCTCCCCCATCCGGACTGAAACCTTGCATGGCCCCCGGTACGGCTCCATGCAACGATGCCCGTCCACCCCAAGAATGGCCCTGAAGGGAGCGCGCGATGGCGTACATGCTGTTGATCATGGAGTCCGGAGAGAAGAGGCGGAGCCGCCCGAAGGAAGAGGGGCGTCGCGCGATGGAGCGGATGCTCCGCTTCTCCGAGGACCTCAAGGCCCGCGGCGTGTTCAAGCTCGGTGAATCGCTCCGGTCCGATGCCGAAGGGGTGCGGATCGAGGTCCGCGGCGGCAAGCGCACCTTCAGCGATGGTCCGTTCACCGAGGCCAAGGAGATCGTCGGAGGCGTCTTCCTCCTCGATTGTCGAACCCGGGAGGAAGCGCTCGCGATCGCCAACGAGTGTCCCGCGGTCGAGTGGGCCACCGTCGAGGTGCGCGAGCTCGGCCCCTGCCACGGAGACTGAGGTTCAGCGCCAGGCAGCCCGGAATCCTCCGCGCCCGCCACCATTGAGGAGTACGTGGTGACGAGCCGCTCCAGTACACTCGGAGGCCTCTCGAGAACTGGAGCCACGCGCGTTCATGAGCAGTCCGATCGCGATCGTCGCCGCCGCCTGCCGATTGCCGGACGCCGACACACCCGAAGCCTTCTGGAACAACCTGATCGCGGAGCGCATCTCGCTGCGCCCGCCCCCCGAGGGCCGCTGGCCCCAGCACCCCGACGCCCGGGTCGGCTCGTTTCTCGACGATGTCCGCGGATTCGACGCGGCGTTCTTCGGAATGAGGGGGGGTGAGGCGGAGGTCACGGATCCGCAACAGCGGTTGCTCCTCCAGACGGCGCATGAAGCGCTCGAGCGAGCCGGGTTCGCGGGCCCGCGCCGGCGCAACCGGCGCGTCGGTGTCTTCGTCGGCGTCGGTCAGTCCGATTACCAGGAGCCCATCCTCCGGCTCCTGTGGGCCGGCATGTCCGTGCACCCCTCCGCGGCCGTGGGGAATCTGCGCAACCTCATCCCCGCCCGCGTCTCGCACGTCCTGGACCTGTCCGGCCCCTCGCTGGCCGTCGACACCGCGTGCTCGTCCTCGCTGGTCGCCCTGCACCTCGCCTGCGAGAGCCTGAACCGTGGCGAGTGTGAGCTCGCGCTGGCCGGCGGCATCACGCTGAACCTCACCCCCACCGTCTTCACCGTCCTCTCACGCGCCGGGGCGTTGTCCCCCACCGGCCGCATCCGTCCCTTCGCCCGGGAGGCCGATGGCATCGTCCTCGGTGAAGGGCTGGGCGTCGTCGTCCTGGAGCGGCTCGAGGACGCGCTCCGGCGGCGCGCTCCCATCCTGGCCGTGGTGCGTGGAAGCGCGCTCAACAACGACGGCCGGACCTTCAACCCGATGGCCCCCAACCCCGCCCGGCAGATGGCCGTGATGCGGGAGGCCTGGCAGCGCGCCGGGCTCGAGCCGGCGAGCGCGAGCTACCTCGAAGCGCACGGAACCGGCACGCGCGTGGGAGACTCGATCGAGGCACGCTCGGTGACGGCGGTCTTCGGGAGGGCCGGCGCGAACGAACCGCTCGGGCTGGGTTCGGTGAAGGGCAACGTCGGGCATCTCCTGAGCGCCGCCGGAATGGCCAGCCTGCTCAAGGTCGTGTCCTCGCTCCAGCACCACATGCTCCCGGCTTCGGTGCACGCCGGCACGGCGGACCCGAAGCACGGCCTCTCGTCCGCCGGCATCGCCCTGGTGGATTCCTCGCGTCCGTGGCGCGGACCAGGGCCCCTTCGCGCCGGCATCAACGGCTTCGGATTCGGTGGCACCAACGCCCACGTCATCCTGGAAGAGGCGCCCGCACGCCCTCCCCGCTCGCGCTCCACGCGCACGCGCCCCCTGCTGTGGACGCTGTCCGCGCGGACCGACACGGCCCTCCGCGCCACCGCGCGCAACCTCGCGTCCTGGCTCCGGAAGAATCCGGAGGTGGAGCTCGCGGACGCCGCCCTGTCCGCGAGCATCTCGCGAGCTCCGGGCCCTCATCGGCTCGCGCTCGTCGGGACGGAGGGTATTCCGGAGCGGCTCGAAGCCTGGGCGGATGGAAGCACGGCCGAGGTCCTCCACGGCGTGGTCCCCGACCGCGTGGCGAGGAAGAAGGCGCGCAACGGAGCCTCCTTGGAGGGGGCCTCGGCGGAGCTCGCCGCGAGCGCGTTCGTCGGAGGAGAGGCGTTCGACCGGCTCGCCTGGGACGAGGATCCGGAGCGCGAGCACGTCCCCGTGCCCACCTACCCCTTCGAGCCCCAGCCCTGGTGGGTGCCCGAAGCGCCTCCGGCTCCGGCGTCAGCACGGCGGATGGAACAGCCGCTCCCGGTGGACGGATTCGAGCCCTCCGAGCTGGACGAGGGGCTCCTTCCGTGGATGCGCGAAGTGGTCTGGCACGAGGCTCCCGCGGAGCAGACACATCTCCCCCAGGGACGTTGGCTCATCGTGCCCTCGGCGCATCCGGCGAGCCACCAGGTCTCCCGCCGCCTGAGTGACGCGGGGGCGACGTGCGAGCGCGTGGACCCAACAGGCTTGAAGGCGGCGCTCGCCCGAAGCGGAACCGAGGGCATCGTGTTCCTCGGGCCGACGGGACCCACGACGCCGATCACCGATGTGGCCTCGTTCGACCAGGTCCAGCGGGACGGCGTCCTCGCGCTGCTCGCGGTCGCGAGGGCCTGGGATGCGCTCGAACGGGAGCGGCGTCCCGCGCGCCTGCTCGTGGTGACCGCTGGCGCGACGGAGGGTCTGGCTCCCGAGCGCGCGACGGTGGTGGGGCTGGGACTTGCCTTGGAGGACGAGCTTCCCGGGAGCCGGTGCCGCGTCGTGGATGCCGACGTCACCGCCTCCGAGGAGGCCCTCGCGGACGTGGTGCTGGCCGAGGTCTCGTGCACGGCTCCCGAGCCGGACCGGGTCTTCCGGTGGCGGCTGGGACGCCGCGAGCGCCGAACGGTCGGGCCCCTCACACAGACCACGCCGCACGCGCACGGGCCACGCGAGAACGGGGTGTATCTCGTCACGGGAGGTGCCGAGGGACTCGGTCACGCCGTGGCCCAGCGGCTCGCGCGGGCAGGCCGCACGCTCATCCTGGTGGGCAGGAAGCCCCTGGAGCACTCACCGGAACGGGCCGCGCGCATCGAAGCGCTGCGCGCGAGCGGAGCGGCCGTCTCGTACATCGCTTGTGACATCGCCGATCCCGATGGCGTCGCGGGGCTCGTCGCTCGGATCGTTCTCGACCACGGAGCCCTTCACGGCGTGGTGCACGCGGCGGGTGTGGCTTCGCCGGGCCGCATTGGTGGACGGGAAGACGCGGCGTTCACGCGGGTGCTCGGGCCCAAGGTGCGCGGCACGTGGCTGCTCTGGCGCGAGTTCGAGCGCAGGCACATCCGCCCCGACTTCTTCGCGCTCTTCTCGTCCCTGTCGGCGAGCTGGCCGGGGCTGGGTGGAGGACTGGGAGACTACGTCGCGGCGAACGCGTACCTGGATGCCTTCGCCCTGGCTCGCCGGGCGGAAGGGCTGCCCTTCACGTCCGTGGCGTGGTCCGTCTGGGGCGAGACCGGAATGGGAGCCGATCCCACGCTGGTCCGCGTCATGGAGGCGCGCGGGCTTCCCGCGATTCCCACGCAACAGGGCGTGGACGCGTTCCTCCACGTGCTCGAGCTCGGCCGCGCGCACGTGGTGGTCGCGCCCATGGGACCTCGCGTGACCGTGTCGCGGCCTCTTCCCGCCGTGACGCTGACACCCGTTCCCACCGAGGTCCCTTCCAACGTGGAGGAGGAGCTTCGCGCGCTCGTGGCGAAAGCCCTCGAAGTGGACCCGAGCGAGGTCGCCACGGATCGTTCGTTCCTGGCCATGGGGCTGGACTCACTGAACGCGCTGGATCTGGCGAAGATCCTCTCGGATCGCTACCGCGTCGAGCTCCCCCCCACCCTGTTCTTCGAGCAGCCCACGATCGACTCGCTCGCGGAGTATCTCCGCAAGGCGAAGGGAGACCCCGCGCCGGAACGGAGACCGGCCGGAACGGCTCCGTCCACTCCGCCCCGCACCGCCGTGACCGAGGCTCCGCTCTCGCCCGTGCAGAAGGCCTTCTGGGTCCAGCAGCGGCTGCATCCGGATGTCCCCGCGTTCTCCTTCGTCCGGCAGACGGTTCGCGGGCGGCTCTCGTTGGATGCGCTCCAGCGGGCGGCGGACGCGGTGGCGCGGCGCCATCCCCTGCTTCGCGCCTCGGTGGCGATCACGGCACACGGAGAGGCCGTGCAACGGATCTCCGAGACCGTGCGGGCCCGGCTCATCGACCACGGTCAGGTCGCGGACGTGGAAGCCCTCGCCGATGGCATCGTCAACACGCCGTTCGACCTGTCCCATCCACCCCTCTGGCGCCTGGACGTGGCACGCGACACGGCGGCGGATACGACGCACGTGCTCCTCTGTGCGCACCACCTGATCGTGGACGGCTGGAGCCTGCACGTGATCGCCGCCGATCTCTGGCGGGCGTACGCGGCCACCGTCTCGGGCCGCCCGTTCCCGGATTGGCCGGAGGCTCACGGCTTCTTCGACGCGCTCGATGTCCCCAGGCCGAGGCTCGATGAGGACCTGACGTGGTGGCGTGAGCGCCTCGCGGATACGCCCGCCCCGAGACTGCCCTTCGACGGGGATCCGCTCTCGCCACCGGAGCCGCCGATGCTGTCCGTCCTCCGCTGGCTCGACCTGGAACAGACGCGGGCCTTCACGGAAGCGGCTTCCGCGGCGGACGTCTCGGTGTTCCACCTGTCCCTGGCCGTTCATGCCCGGTGCCTCGCGCGGTGGTCCGGCGCGGCGGAAGTCGTCGTGAACGTCGCCCGGGCCCGCCGGGAGCTGCGTGTTCCGGGAATCGAGCAGGCGGTGGGTTGCTTCGCGGACACGCTGCCGCTCCGCCTCCGCCTGGAGCCCGGGGAGCCACTGGCCCTGCTCGCGACGCGCGCGCGCGACGCCCTCCTGGAGCTGGAACGGCACGCCTCGCCCACCTCGATCGAAATCGCCCGGGTACTGCCCGGGGACGCCGGCTCGCCACGGGTCGCGAGCTCCGCGAGCTACAGCTACGCCCGCATCCCGCTTTCCCCCCCGCCAGAGGTCCCCGAGCTGCTTGCCCTCACGGGCCGGACGGCGACTCCCGCCACCCGGCTCGGACTCGCGGTGTGGGAGTTCCAGGGTGGGCTGTGCTTCGCGTGGGGCTTTCCGGAGCGCATGTTCCGGAAGGACACCGTCGAGCGGTTCGCGGACGAGCACCTGCGCGCCCACGTCGAGGCCGGCTCCGCCCCCCGGGCCAGGTCCATCCCCGAGCGGATCGTCGCTCGCCTCCAGGAGGCACCGGAGCGCGTGGCGTTGCGCGAAGGTGAGCAGCTCCTCACGCGCGGCGAGTTGGAACTGCGGTCCGCCCGTGTGGCCGCCACGCTCGTCGAGCGCGGCATCGGCCCCGGCGCGGTGGTGGCCCTCCTGTCGGATCAGAACGCGCAGGGAATCACCGGGCTGCTCGGCATCCTGCGCACGGGGGCGGCCTGGCTGCCGCTCGATCCGGAACACCCGCCAGCGCGGCTCCGCCTGCAGCTCGAGCGGGCCGGTGCCCAGGTGTGCCTCTACGCAAGTGGCGCCGCGAGCACCGCGGCCGAGCTGTCCGGGGCGGTCACGGCGCTCGCGATCGAGCACCTGGTGGAGCCCCGTGCGCTCGCTCCACCGGTATGGCCCGGAGACGAAGCGCTCGCGTACATCATCTTCACCTCTGGCTCCACCGGCCGGCCGAAGGGTGTCCCCATCACGCATGGTTCCATGCGCGGCTACCTGGAGTGGGCGCTGCAAGCGTTCGGGTACGGCGCGGAGGATGTGCTGCTCGGGACATCGTCGTTGTGCTTCGATGCCTCGGTCCGGCAGGTGCTCGCGCCCCTCCTGGCGGGGGCCACGCTCGTCTGTTGTCCCCGCGCGCTCGCGAGGGATCCGGAGCGGCTCCTGGAGACCGTGGACCGCGAGCACGTCACCGTCCTGAGCACCGTGCCCTCCGTGCTGGCGCGGCTGCTCCGGTATGACATCCGGCCGCTCGAACGGCTCCGCTGGTTGAAGGTCGGTGGCGAGGCACTTCCCCCCGGGCTCATCCGCACGCTGCACGACCGGCTCGGCCGCGCACCTCCCGTGGTGAATCTGTACGGACCGACCGAGACCACCATCAACGCCACGTGGCATGTGGTGGAAAGGCGCCCACCGGAGGATGTCGAGCGCATTCCCATCGGGCGCCCCATCGGCGGGGCGACGGTGCACATCCTGGCGGAGGATGGCACCCCCTGTGCTCCGGGAGTCCCCGGGGAACTGCACGTGGGAGGACGCGGGCTGTCCTCGGGATACCTCGGAGAGCCGGAGCTGACCCGCCGCGCGTTCATCCAGGGCGCAGGAGGCGTCAGGCTGTACCGGACCGGAGATCGCGTGGTCTCGCGCGAGGACGGGACACTCGACTTCCTCGGACGGGTGGATGACCAGCTCAAGGTGCACGGTCACCGCATCGAGCCCGGGGAGATCGAAGCCGTGCTCGCGCGCCACCCGGCGGTCTCGCTGGCGGTGGTCCGGGCCGTCGGGAACGCCTCCGAGCGCCGCCTCGAGGCTTGGATCCAGTTCCGGGATGCACCTCCCACGGAGGATGCGCTCCGCGGCGTGCTACGCGAGCACCTTCCCGAGGCGATGTGGCCCAGGCACTTCCACATGCTCGAGACGCTCCCGACCACGGTCACCGGAAAGGTGGACCGCGCGGCGCTCGAGGCCCTCTCCGGTGCGGCACCGGCCCGGACCATCCGTGGCGGCCCTCCACGGACGGACACCGAGCAGCGCGTCGCGGACGCCTTCTCGCGCGTCCTGTCCCGAACCGGGCTCGGCCGGGACGATGACTTCTTCGAGCTGGGCGGCGACTCGATGGCCATCCTGGAGGTGTTCACGCGCCTTCAGGCCATGGGCCTCCGGCTGCCGCGCCCCGCCACGCTGTACACCGCGCGGACGGTCCGCGCACTCGCGGAAGCCATCGACACGCATTCCGCCCGGAGTGTGCCGGAGGCGGCCGTCGCACGGGCGGCGGATGCGGAGGGGGAATGGTTCCCGCTGTCGCCCGCCCAGCGCGGGTTCCTCGTGGCGCATGCGAACGAGCCGGAGAGACCGGTCCGCTGGGCAGCACGGCTGCTGTTGGAGGGGGAGCTCGATTCCGCCCTCTTCCGCGAGGCGCTCGGACGGCTCGTGGAGCGCCACCCGATGTTGCGCATGGTGGTGGATGCGAGCCGGCGTCCGCCCATGCAGCGCGTCCTGGAGCCGGGGGCGCCTCCACTGACCCTCATGGATCCCTGTGCGCCCGATGAGCTCGACCGCCTCTTCGCGGAAGCCCGGCGCCGGCACTTCGATCCCCAGAAGGAGCCACCGCTCGCGCTGCACCTGTGCCGCGTCGCCAGCGACCGACACGTCCTGCTCGTCGCCGCGGACCACCTCATCGGAGATGGACTGAGCGGATGGATTTTCGTCCGGGAGCTCCTCCAGGCCTATGACGGGCTCGCGCGAGGGGCGGAACCATCGCTCCCGCCGCTCCGCTCGACCTTCCGCGACTACGTCAGGCACCTGGCGGATCGGGCGGAGACCCAGGAGGACGCGGCGTTCTGGCGCCGGACGTTCGCCGTTCCCTACGTGCCGCCACGCTCCTGGTACAGGCCCGAGGGCCCTACCCCCTCCCGCGACGAGGTGACGCTCTCGCCCGAGCGCGTGGATGCGCTCCGGGCCTCGGCCTCGCGCCGGGGTGGCACGCTGTTCGAGCTGGTGCTCGCCGCGTGGACGTTCGCGTTGCGCCGCCTGACGGGGCAGGACGATCTCGTCATCGGCACGGCGGTGTCAGGCCGGGACGCGCCCTTGCCCGACGTGCACCGCGTCTTCGGTCCGTTCGCCACCGCGGTCCCCCTGCGGATAAGGGAGGTGGGGTCTACGCCCCAGGAGCTCCTGGAGTCCGTTCGTGGCGTGGCCGCGGACGCACGCGCTCACGCGCTCACTCCAGGAGGGATTGCCCGCGCGATTCCCGGCGGTCTCCCGCTCGAGGTCGCGGTGGGCACGCAGTTCTTCTTCACCTTCATGGATTTCGAGGCCTTCGGGTCCCTGGAGAGCGAGCGCCTGCGCGTCCATTGGGAGGACTCCGGCACCGAAGGGCACGTGCCACGCGGAGTGGATCTGAAGCTCGCGGCGCGCCGGCTGGGCGGAGCGCTGCGGCTCTCCTTCTACGCAGCCCCGGCGGTGCTGGGTCCCCAGGGGTTGGAGCGGGTTCGCGCGGATGTCCTCGACGTGCTGGAGACGCTCGCCGGAGGGCCGGGAACGAAGGCGCGTTCCCCTTCTCGCATGGAGGTCCGTTTCGGTCCCATCGACGTGGGCTCGTTGAGCGCCGCGCTGGTGGGTTACCTGCCCGCGCCGGAGGAGGCCGCCAGGGCCGTGGGCCTCGCGTCCGTCCCGGGACTGCGCGAGGTGCTCCGGAGCCAGCTCTTCCCGGATGGGAGCCCCCGCTGGGTCGAGCGCATCGATACACCGCTCGGTGCATCGGGGCTCCTGTGCCTGCCGCTGTTCGCGGACGAGCTGGGAGCCCTGGCGCCGGAGACACTCGCCGCGCGCGTCGTGGAGGCGGTGCTGCTGGCCCACCGCACGGGAGTTCGCGCGTTCTCCCTCGCGGGGATGCTCCCCGCGTACACCGGCTTCGGCCGCGAGGTGCTACATCGGCTCGCCGCGAAAGACGGCGCACCCGAGGACCTCGCGTTCACGACCGGGCACGCCACCACCGTGGTCTCCGTGGTGAGAAGTGTCCTCGCCGCGACCAGCGCGGCGGGCGTGAACCTGCCCGAGGCGGAGCTCGCCTTCGTGGGCGTGGGCTCCATTGGAGCAGCGGCGGCGGAGCTGCTCCTCCAGGTGGCCGCGCATCCACGACGCCTCCTCCTCTGCGATCTCCCGCGAGCGGCACGCCGGATGGAGGAGGTGGCCACACGGCTCCGGGAGCAATACGGGTTCCGCGGCCCCATCGAAACCGCGCTGGCGCACGGGGCCGTCGCGGAGGAGGTCTACCGTGCACGGGTCATCGTGGGCGCCGCGAGCACCCCGGGCGCACTGGCGGTGGACCGGCTCGCACCCGGCGCCGTGCTCGTTGACGACTCCTTCCCGACGCTCGTCGACGTGCCGGCCGCGCGGGCGCGGATGCACACGCGCGGGGACGTCCTCATCGTGGGTGGGGGCCTGTTGGATTGCGGCGCCGTGACACGCACGGTGGATGACACGGCCATTCCCCCGGGGCTCCGTCCCGCGCTGTCACGGGGCATCTCACGCGCGGGCGTGGCCAGTTGCCAGCTCGAGCCGCTCCTCCGCCGGATGCATCCGGAGCTCCCGCCCGTCTCCGGGCCCGTGGATGCCGCCACCGCCTACCGGTATTGGCTGGTCGCACTGGCGTCGGGCCTCCGGGCCGCGCCGCTCCACCTCGGGACCGAGCCCGTTCCCGACAATCTCCCCGCGGCGCTCACGGGGCGCGGCAACACGGGGTAGAATGGTGGAGGTTTTCACGAACCACTCATGGGTGAATCGCCCCACCAAGAATCGCTGACACTCCAACTGGAGGCGGCCGAGGAGCGCCTGCGGGTGGTGCTCGGTCTCACGGACAGTATTGTCTTCGAGCTCGACGCCGACGGCCGCTACCTCTCCGTATTGACCCGGTCCGACGAGCTGCTGGCCGTCCCCCGGCAGGAGATGCTGGGACGCACCCTCGTTGAAGTGCTCGGCCCCGAAGTCGCCGCTCCGTTCATGGAGCGCATCCAGCGCGTCCTGGCCACGGGACAACCCGATCGCTTCGAGTATTCGCTGGAGATAGCGGGCGGACGTCGCTGGTTCAGCGCCGACGGGATGATGGTGCCCCAACGTCCGAGCGTGGCCTTCCTGGTCCGGGACGTCACCCAGCAGAAGTCGCTCGAGCTGCGGCTGCTCCAGGCGGACCGGCTGGCGGCGCTCGGCACCATGGCCGCGGGTGTGTCACACGAGGTGAGCAATCCCCTGGGCTACATCCGTTCCAACCTCCACTTCATCGCGGAAGGGCTGGCGGAGCTCCGGCAGGGCTTGAGCGGCGCGGAGAGCATCCCGGATCGTGCCCGACTGGAGCGCACGCTGGATGAGTGCGAGGAGGCGCTCACCGAGGCCCAGCAGGGCACCGAGCGCATCCACCATGTGGTGGGCGACCTGAAGACGTTCGCGCGGGGCGAGGACACGGATTCGATGGAGGGCCGGGTGGACGTCCGGCGCGCGCTGGAGACGTCGATCAACATGGCCATGCCGGAACTGAAGCACCGGGCCCGGGTGCTCCGGTACCTGCAGCAGGTCCCCCCGGTGCGCGGCAGCGAGTCGCGCCTGGGTCAGGTCTTCCTCAACCTGCTGCTCAACGCCGCCCAGGCCATCTCCGGGGGGGCGCCAGACAGGAACGCCGTGGAGATCCGCTTGTGGTCCGAGGGCGGCCAGGTGGTGAGTGAGATCCAGGACACCGGCCAGGGCATCGCTCCCGAGAACCTGAAGCGCATCTTCGATCCGTTCTTCACCACCAAGCCGGCGGGCGTGGGAACGGGCCTGGGGCTCGCCATCTGCCAGGGCATCATCACCGCGATGCAGGGGGAGATCTCCGTGCTGAGCACCGTGGGCAAGGGCACCTGCTTCCGCGTGGTGCTGCCCGTCGCGCCCCCCGGCACGGACGGGGACTGAGCTGGCGGGCACCTGGCCGGTCAGGTGGAGGAACCGGTTCCCGTCAGCGCCTCGCCGGGGCGGGCACCCGCTCGTCCCAACCCAGGAGAAGCCGTCATGGAGAGGAAGCTGGTGTCCGTGCAGCGTGTCGATCACCTCGAGCCCATCGCGGGTGCCGACAACATCCTGAAGGCGCGGGTGATGGGCTGGGACGTCGTCGTCAAGAAGGGCGAGTTCGCCCCAGGCGACCCCTGCGTCTTCTTCGAGATCGACAGCGTGCTGCCCTCGGGGGCGCCGTGGGCGGAGTTCCTCCGGCCGCGAGGCTTCCGGGTGAAGACCGCGCGTCTGCGGGGGGTGCTGTCCCAGGGGCTCGCCCTGCCCGTCTCCATCCTCCCCAGCGAGGTGCCCCCGCACGGCACCGATGTGAAGGAGCTGCTCGGGGTCGTGAAGTTCGAGCCGGTGCTGCCCGACACGCGGGAGATCGCCGGGCCCTTCCCGGGCCAGGTGCCCAAGACGGATGAGCTCCGCCTGCAGTCGGCGCTCGGCGTCTTGGACGAGCTGCGAGGCCTCGACTTCTACGTGACGACGAAGCTGGATGGGACCTCCGCGACCTTCTTCCGGCCGCTCGAGGGTGAGCTCGTGGCCTGCTCCCGCAACTGGGCGCTGGCACGCGGGCCGAACCCGGTATGGCGCATCGCCGAGCGGTACGCGCTCGACACGGTCCTCCCGCCCGGCTTCGCCGTGCAGGGCGAGCTGTGTGGCCCCGGCATCCAGAAGAACCGCCTGGGCCTCTCCGAGCCCGACCTGTTCGTGTTCAGCGTCCACGACATCCGGACCGGGGTCTACCTCGACCAGGCGGCACTCGCCGCGTTCTGCGCCGAGCGGGGGCTGCGCACCGTCCCGGTCGAGCACGTCGTCACCGGCGACGCCGCACGCACGTTCGACCACAGCCTCGAGCACTACCTGAAGCTCGCCCAGGGCTTCTACACGGGCACCCGCAACCGCAAGGAGGGCATCGTGGTGCGGCCCCTCGTCGAGCGGCAGTCGCCCACGCTCGGGGGCAGGCTCTCGTTCAAGGTCATCAACAACGACTTCCTGCTCAAGGACGAGGACTGAGCTAGAACGGGCCCATGGAGACCGGCGCTGACCAGAAGGTCATCCACGAGGCCCGTTCGCCCTTTGGTACCGTGTTCGTGGTGGACGTGGGCGATCGGCGCACGCTCCGCTTCGACAGCCCCCACGGCACGGTCCAGAGCGCCATCCTCAAGAGCGATCCGCTCGCCGTCCCCACGAGCTACGTGCGCGTGGCCGCCGCCGGGCTCGCCTTCACCCGGGGGCGCTCCCGCGTCCTGGTGGTGGGCCTCGGTGGTGGTGCGTTCCCCATGATGCTGCACCGGCTCCTGCCCCGCCTGGTGGTGGACGTGGTGGAGCTCAATCCGGTGGTCGTGGAGGTGGCCACGCGCTTCTTCGGCGTCCACGAGGACTCCCGGCTCCGCATCATGGTGGAGGACGGGGGCCGCTTCATGGCGCGCCAGAGTCCCCGTTACGATCTCATCTTCCTGGACGCGTTCTCCAACAGCGGGACACCGGACCACCTGAAGGAAGCGCTCTTCGTCGAGGACGTCCGGCGCAGGCTGGAGCCCGGGGGCGTCGCGGTGATCAACATCGCGCTCGAGGAGTCGCGGAACGTGGCGTCGCGGGTCGACACCTTCGCCAGGACCTTCGAGGGCTGCGTGCAGCTGCGCGGCGCCTCGGACACCAACAACCTCATCCTGGTGGGTACCCTGGAGCCGCCGCCCTCCGAGCCCCAGTTCTGGCATCAGCTCTGGCGGCTCGGGCGCGAGCTGGGCTTCCCGGGGCTGGCCCAGAGCGTGGTGTCCTTCCAGCGGTCCACCCGCCCGTAGACCCCGGCGCGACTACCGGCCGCGCGCGGGCAGCGACGTGGCCTCGCGCACCGGCGCGCCCGACTCCAGCGCCTCCAGCCGCTTGCGCTGACGGTGGCGGAGGATCTTCTCGTACGCCACGTTCAGCTCGCGCATCTTCGCCTCCGAGCCGCCCCGGTCCGGGTGCCGCTCCAGCGCCAGCTCCCGGAAGCGCGCCCGCACCACGTCCGCCGAGTCCAGCGGCGACACTCCCAGCACCCGGTACGGATCCTGATCGTCCAGCGCCGCCAGCCACTGCTCCAGCCGGTCCTTCACCGCGATGAAGCGCTCGTCCGACTCCGTCTTCTCCTTCACCGGGTGCGTGCGCATCTTCGCGTCCGCCCGGAAGACGTCCGTGTAGGTGCTCGACACCCAGCGGTGGCACGAGCCGCAGCGGAAGTACTTCACCCGAGGACCCGAATGGCCGGTCATCCGCACTCCACAGTGCGTGCACTCGACCTCCACGTTCTCCAGGGTCCGCCAGTTCCAGCTCGATGCAACCGCCGCGCTCATGGGTGCCCTCGACCTCTCCGCTCAGGCGCTACAGGCCTGTTGTGGGCGTCAAGGTCCCACGATCCGATCCGCCGTCAAGAAATTGGCAACCGGACGGTAAGCCCTCCCTCCAAAGGTCCCTCGGGGGCCCGCGTTTCACGCTAGAACCGGGGGGATGCTCGAACAGACGATCGCCTTCCTCGGCGCCGGCAACATGGCCGAAGCGCTCATCAAGGGCCTGCTGCGCTCCGGCACCGCCCGGCCCGAATCCATCATCGCCACCGGCCGCCGCGGAGACCGCATCGAGGAGCTGCAGCGCACCTACGGGGTGCGCACCACCCTGGACAACGTGGCCGCCGTGCGCGAGGCGGACGTGGTGGTGCTCTCCGTCAAGCCGCAGGTGCTGGACAAGGTGCTCGTCCAGGTGGCGCCGGTGGTGGACCCGCACAAGCTGTTCATCTCCGTGGCGGCGGGCGTGCCCATCTCCGTCATGGAGCGGCGGCTGGGCGCCGGGGCCCGCATCATCCGCACCATGCCCAACACCCCCTCCCTGGTGGGGGCCGGAGCCTGCGCCCTGGCCCGCGGCGAGCACGCCCGCGACGAGGACCTGGCCGTGGCCACCCGCATCTTCCAGGCCGTGGGCATCACCACCGTAGTGGACGAGAACCTCCTGGACGCCGTCACCGGCCTGTCCGGTAGCGGCCCCGCCTACATCTTCCTCGTCATCGAGGCCCTCTCGGACGCGGGCGTGAAGGTGGGCCTGCCCCGCTACACCGCCCAGAAGCTGGCCGCCCAGACGGTGCTCGGCAGCGCCCAGCTGCTCATCGAGACGGGCATCCACCCCGGCCAGCTCAAGGACCAGGTGACGAGCCCCGGCGGCACCGCCATCGCTGGCCTGCATACCCTGGAAGCAGGCGGGCTGCGCACCACCCTCATCAACGCCGTGGAGGCCGCCACCCGCCGCGCCAAGGAGCTGGGGGAGCAGTTCCTGGAGAAGTCCTAGGGCTGGCCTATACTGGGGGCACCATGAAGATCACCCCGCTCGACATCCGGCAGAAGCGTTTCGAGACGGCCCTGCGCGGCTTCTCTCGGCGCGAGGTGGAGGCCTTCCTGGAGCTCATCGCCGGTGAGTTCGAGGAGGTGGTCAAGGAGAACATCGCCCTCAAGGAGGAGCTCAAGCGCACCCAGCTCAAGCTGGAGCAGCACGTGGAGCGCGAGCGCACCCTCCAGGAGACGATGGTCACCGCCCAGCGCATCAGCGAGGACATGAAGGCCGCCGCCAAGAAGGAGGCGGAGATCATCCTCGCGGATGCCGAGCACCAGGCGGAGAAGATCGTCCACGGCGCCCACCAGCGGCTGGTGCAGGTGGTGGAGGACATCAACGAGCTCAAGCGCCAGCGCGCCCAGTTCGAGTCCCAGGTGAAGTCCGTGGTGGAGGCGCACCAGAAGCTGCTGGAGACCTTCAGCGGGCGCACCTTCGCCGACAAGGACTACGCGCGCGTCGAGGACAACGTGGCCTACCTCACCCAGAAGAAGGCCCAGAACGGCGAGTAGCGTGTGACGGCCTCGTGGCTCAAGGAAGTCCCCGGGGCGGTGGAGCTGGCCGTGCTGGTGCAGCCCCGGGCCTCGCGCACCCGCGTGGTGGGTGAGCACGATGGGATGCTGAAGCTCCAGCTCGCCGCCCCTCCCGTGGATGGCGAGGCCAACGCCGCCCTGCTCGAGTTCCTGGCCAAACAGCTGGGTGTGCCCCGGCGGCAGGTGACACTGGTGGCCGGTGACGCCTCGCGTCGAAAACGGGTTCGAGTCGAGGGGCTTGGCGCGGCGGAGGTCCAGGCTGTTATGTCTGGGGGCACGTGAGGCCCCCATGCGCCACCTGCTGCTGCTCCTGACGTTGCTGCTGTCACCCCTCGCGGGAGCACAGGAGGGGTACATCGGCCCTACGCCCCAGGCCGGCCATGCCAACGGCGGCGTGGAGCCCGCGATGGTGCCCGCTGCCCGGCCGGAGCTGGTGGTGGGCGAGCTGACCACGCCCCGCTTCCGCATCCTCTACACCGCGAGATCCGAGGGCGCCGCGCGCCAGCTGGCCACCACCATCGAGTCCGTGCGCGACACCTTCGTGGGGGTGCTCGGGCGGGACTGGCCGGGGGTGACGGAGCTGCGCGTGGGCGTGGACCGCGGGGAGTTCGAGGCCCTGGCGCTGCCCGGGGGCGAGCCTCCGGGCTGGGCGGTGGCGCTGGCCTACCCGGAGCACCGCATCGTCCTGCTCAACGCCCTGACGATGGCCGGGCCCGAGGGCCAGGTGACGCTGCGGCACGAGCTGGCGCACGTGGCGCTGGGACAGCTCGGCAAGCGCTGGCCTCGCTGGTTCCAGGAGGGTTTCGCGCAGAACGTCACGGGAGAGAACTTCTCCATGACGCACTACACGGCCCTCTTCCACGCGGTGACGCAGGAGAAGGTGTTCCACTTCGAGCACCTCTCCGAGGACTGGCCGGATCGCCCCTCGGACGTGGAGCTCGCCTACGCGCAGAGCGCCGCCTTCGTGGCGTGGCTGTCGGCGCGGCACGGGCCCGAGGGCATGGGCCGGCTGGTGGACGAGGTGGCCACGGGCCAGCCCTTCGAGCAGGCCTTCGGCAAGGCCTTCCGCGCCTCGCTGCTGGTGGAGGAGTTGGATTGGCGGGAAGGGCTGGCCGCGCGCTACGGCTGGCTGCCGCTGACGACGAGCACCTCGCTGCTGTGGCTGGGGGCGACGGGACTGGTGCTCGCGGCCTACGTGCGGCGACGGCAGCAGAAGGCGGCGAATCTGGCCGAGATGGAGGCGCAGGAGGCCGCCGAGGACGCGGCGATGCGCGCGGCCTTCGAGGCGGAGCTCGCCCAGCAGCGGCAGCAGCAGGAGCTGGTCCCCCTCTCGCCGCCCCCCGCGGACGAGGGCACCCCGGAGACGGCGGACACGGCCGCGACCACCGAGTGGTACGAGTCCTCCGCGTCACACGGCCCGGAATTCGAGGACGATGAGGAAGCTCCGCCTCGCCCGTCCAAGCCGACGGTGCATTGAGCTCCTCTCATTCGTCGAGGGACGAGGGTCAGTCCCTACCCTCGCGGTGGGAAAAGACCTGCCCACTCGAGGGACCGCGCGACCCACGCAGCGCCCCTTTGTCGCCTTCTTCGAAAAAACTACAGCCCGATCGTGGCTCGCCCTCCGCGGGGGTCGAGCCAAACGGCTGAATTCATTGTCCCTCCGGAACGCGCGAGCGCTGGCAGATGCCTTGCTTAAGACGGCGCCACGAGAGCGGAGGACAGTGGAATGGCGGAGAACGCACGGCGAGCAGCAGGGGTAGCGAGGGTGTTCGCGGGACAGCCCGAGCGGCTCGCGGCGGCATGGCGCAGGGTGCGCTTCGCCGAGGCCCGGAAGAACGGGACACCCCCGCACAACCAATTGGACAGCGTGGTGGAGCCCTTCATCCGCGAGGTGGGCCGGAGCCTGGAGGGCAAGGAGGGCAGCCCGTGGAGCCGGACGCGCGCCGTGCTGAGGCTGACGCCGAGGCGGGGGACGCGCGCGCTGCACGAGGAGTTCGCCGCGCTGCGCCGCTGCCTGGTGGATGCGGTGGAGACGCTGGGTGGGGGGGATACGGAGCGGGCGGTGGTGAACCGCGCGCTGGACGAGGCGGTGGACTCGGCGGTGACGATGATGGAGCGCCTGGCCAATCCACTCGCCCCGAAGCCGCGGGTGCCCTTCGCGGGGCTCGTGGTCCAGTTCTTCGAGCGCTCCGGGGGGACGAAGGAGAAGAAGCCCACTCCGAGCGATGGACGTGTGGCGGTGCATTGAGTTGAGGGGGGTGCCGACCCGTCCGGCTTGACGCATCCAGTTCTGGGAGGTGTCCGAGGGCCGGCGGTTGAAGGGGGCGCGCTGACGGGCGAAATGGGGGGCCCGAGGCGCGAAAAGGGGGCGAGTTCCCGCCCGGGGGGGCGGTGAGCCGCAAGGAGTGGCCGCTGGAGGCCGCGTGATCGGGGGTTCACGCGCCTCGACGGCTGGACGGGTCGGCGTTGTTTTCCGTGGGCGGACGTGCACGTCGGTGCGCGTCCGCCCATGTCTTTTCAGGCCTCCCGGAACCGGGTGCCGGTGATACCAGCGCCCTCCATCGCCAGTTTGATGCGCTCGGTGACGATGATGGCGCCCGTCCAGCCCCAGGGGCGGCAGATGTTGGTGTCTCCAATCCGGGCCGGGTCTACCTTCATCCCGTAGACCTTCTGATATTTGCCGACCAGTTCCGGCTCGCCATCCTCGGGCGTCCAATACGCCACCTCTTCGCACCTGGCGTCGTCGATGCACCGGATGACCTGCAAGACATTGAGGATGAAATAGGGCTCGGACCGTCCCTCCACCTGGGCGGGAATGAACTGAACCTCTTTCTCGAACTCCAGGCTTTGGAATAGAGAGACGACACGCTCGGTCACCACCGGCGTGGCAAGCTCGGTCAAGCTGAAATCAAGCGGGATGCCGGGATGGGAAATCCCGAGAATGGGCCTTCCCGCCAAGTGGATGGCTTTCCCTTTGTCGAACAGCCAGGGATCCACTCTTTTCCCATGCTCGTCGATGTCCTTCTGCTTCAACACCCAACGACCCGGGACACTCATTTCGTCCCACAATTCAAAATAACGAGGAGGAAAACTCATGGCCTTCTCGTGGCAAGTTTGTTGAGTTTCGAGTCGGACGTACAGACTTCACCAGCAATCATATCGAGAGCCTTCGTCAGCCTACCTCGACAGTCAGCCAGGCTCCTGCAATCCCCTAGCGCTGCTCGGAGTCGGCTGAACACCGCTTCATGATACTCCTTGGGATGTGGCCCCACGTGGCCGACGAGATAGACAATGTTTGCTGGATCATCGAAGCTCATCCCAGCTCGGTCAAACAGGTCCTTGAAGCGCGGAGTCCAAGGACCGCCACTGACGTCGGAGATGTCATTCTTGTCGGTGGCGAGATGATGAGCCCTGGCGTCCCCCTTGTTCGCAGCGTCCCTGCAATCCCCCGACGTCCGGGCCGAAGCACCGGCCGCGGCAATCGCAGACGCCGTCGTATTGGCTGACACGCCCATGAGCACCACCGTGCCATCCGCCACACTCACCTGAGCACGTGCCCCGGCCCCGAAGGTGAAACGGCCTGCCCCTGGGCCACCTCCCTCGAAGGCGAAGCGTGGAGGCGAAAGGCGCGCCCATGGCCCGCCCCTGGGCACCTCCGGCAACCCCTTGGCCAACTTCGCCCCAGCCACCGTCACCAGCACTCGCAGCCCTACTCCCCCTATTGCCTTTCCAAAGCGCTCGGCCGCTGCCTCCAGTTGCCCCTGTGTCCTCGCCACCTCCGCTTCCCGGTAGAGGTTCAGACAAGCCACCCCCACTGTGTGCAGTTCCACCGCGCTGTAGGTCATCAACAACCCGAGCGTCACCGCCGCGGCCAATGCCTTGGAAAAGACTGGCTCGGGCGCAGCCCATGCCGCCATGTAGAGCATCATGGACAGGGCCATGGAGTAGGCGACGGTGGGCGAGGTGAGCAGTTCCATGGCCGCCTCGCGCACCCCTTCTTCCATGTAGCGAGGCGAGAGTTTGAGCGCCTGGAACCACCGGCTGTTCTCCAGCGATGCCGCCAACGGCAGGGAGGACGGGCCCTGAAGCTCCGCGAAGGCCGCCCACACACGTCGCTCCAGGTCCGAGGGCTGCGCATCCAGCGTTGGCCCGAGGTGCATGCCCGCCCTCGCCACGCCCACCGGTGCTCCCACCAGGGAGGGTGGCCTCGAGCGAGGCTCCACCGCCTGGAAGGCCCTCTCCAGAGCCTCCACGAGCGCCCGCGCCTCCTCCACGGAGAACCGTCCCAGGGTCGGCTCCGGCCCGAGCTGCTTGAAGGCGAGCACTCGGCCCTCCGCGGGGCCGTGGAATTCGCTCACCCTCACGGTTTCCAGCGCCGGAAAGGTCCTGCCGCTCTCAGTCGACTCACCCCGGGCCGAGAGCGGCACCAACAACAGCAGGCTCAGTACAAGGACAGCGCGCGGAGACATCAATCCATCCATCTCTTTCCAGCCATGGCGCACGTCAGGCCTCCCTGAACCGGGCGCCAGTGATCCCCTCGCTCTCCATGGCTAGTTTGACCTGCTCGGTGACGATGAGGACGACCGTCCAGCCCCAGGGGCGGAAGACGCTGACGGCCCCCACCTTCGTTGGATCTACTTTCAATCCCCTGACATTCCGGTACTGACCCGATTTGTCCGGGCGGTTGTCCTCAGGCCGCCAATAGAGCACCTCTTCACACCGGGCATCGTCAATACAGCGGATGACGCGGAGTGCATTGAGAAGGAAATAGGGCTCGGCGAATCCCTCTACCCGGACTGGTATGAATTGGACATCCTGCGCGATGCCCAGTCGCTCGAAGAGAGAGACGACGCGCCCGTGAACCAACGGTACAGTCAGGCCGGTCATGCTGAAGTCGAGGGCACGTCCAGGGCGGACCATGCTCAGGACGGGCATTGCCTCCAATTCGACGGCAACCCCATCTTTGAACTGCCATGGATCTATCTCCCGTCCATTCTCATCCACATCGGGAGCGCTCAAATGCCATCGCCCTGCGACGTGCAGATCATCCGATAAATCGAAATATCGTTCTGGCATGTTCATGGCTTCTTCGTGAGAAGCTTGTTGAGCATCGACCCGGGTTTACAGATGTCAGCTGCAATCTTGTCGAGTTCATCCACGAGCCTCGCCCGACAATCCACCAAGGCTCGACATCTCCCAAGTGCAGCCTCCAGCCGCCTGTAGATCTCCTCGTGATATTCCTCGGGGTGTGGTCCCTGATGGGCAATGAGATAAACGATATTCGCCGAGTCATTCAGGCGCATGCCCGCTCGTTTGAAGAGAACTTCGAAGCGCGGAGTCCAAGGACCGCCACTGGCATCGGAGATGTCGTTCTTGTCTGTGGCGAGATGATGAGCCCTGGCGTCCCCCTTGTTCGCAGCGTCCCTGCAATCCCCCGACGTCCGGGCCGAAGCACCGGCCGCGGCAATCGCAGACGCCGTCGTATTGGCTGACACGCCCATGAGCACCACCGTGCCATCCGCCACACTCACCTGAGCACGTGCCCCGGCCCCGAAGGTGAAACGGCCTGCCCCTGGGCCACCTCCCTCGAAGGCGAAGCGTGGAGGCGAAAGGCGCGCCCATGGCCCGCCCCTGGGCACCTCCGGCAACCCCTTGGCCAACTTCGCCCCAGCCACCGTCACCAGCACTCGCAGCCCTACTCCCCCTATTGCCTTTCCAAAGCGCTCGGCCGCTGCCTCCAGTTGCCCCTGTGTCCTCGCCACCTCCGCTTCCCGGTAGAGGTTCAGACAAGCCACCCCCACTGTGTGCAGTTCCACCGCGCTGTAGGTCATCAACAACCCGAGCGTCACCGCCGCGGCCAATGCCTTGGAAAAGACTGGCTCGGGCGCAGCCCATGCCGCCATGTAGAGCATCATGGACAGGGCCATGGAGTAGGCGACGGTGGGCGAGGTGAGCAGTTCCATGGCCGCCTCGCGCACCCCTTCTTCCATGTAGCGAGGCGAGAGTTTGAGCGCCTGGAACCACCGGCTGTTCTCCAGCGATGCCGCCAGCGGCAGGGAGGACGGGCCCTGAAGCTCCGCGAAGGCCGCCCACACACGCCGCTCCAGGTCCGAGGGCTGCGCATCCAGCGTTGGCACGAGGTGCATGCCTGCCCTCGCCACGCCCACCGGTGCTCCCACCAGGGAGGATGGCCTCGAGCGAGGCTCCACCGCCTGGAAGGCCCTCTCCAGGGCCTCCACGAGCGCCCGCGCCTCCTCCACGGAGAACCGTCCCAGGGCCGGCTCCGGCCCCAGTTGCCTGAAGGTGAGCTCGAGCCCGCGGCCCTCCAAGGGGCCGCGGTATTCGCTCACCCTCACGGTTTCCAGCTCCGGGAGGATCCTGCCGCTCTCTGGTGGAGCACCTCGGGCCCGCAGCGGCACCAACCACAGCAGGCTCAGGACAAAGACGACGCGCGCAAACATCAGTGCGCGTCAGCCCACGTCTTTCCCGCTCCTACTTCCACCTTGAGGGGCACCTTGAGCGTCATCACAGCGGACATGCACCGCCGCGACAGCTCCTTCACCGCCTCCACCTCGGCATCCGGCGCCTCGAAGAGGAGCTCGTCGTGCACCTGCAGCAGCATCCGCGTGCGCAGGCGCTGCTTCTCCAACTCCTTGTCCACCGCCAGCATGGCCTCCTTGATGAGGTCCGCCGCCGTCCCCTGGATCGGCATGTTGATGGCGGCGCGCTCGGCGGCCTGCACCAGCTGGCGGTTCTTCGCGTTCAGATCGCCCATCGGCCGGCGCCGCCCGAAGAGCGTCTCCACGTATCCCTTCTCCTTCGCCACCTTCACCGTCTCGTCGAGGTAGCGTTTGATGCCCGCATAACGTGTGAAGTAGCGCTCGATGATGTCGCGCGCCTCCTCCACCGGAATGTTCAGGCGCGTGGACAGCCCGTGCGGGCTCAGCCCGTACGCAATGCCGAAGTTGACCGTCTTCGCCACTCGCCGCTGGTCCCTCGTCACCTGGTCCTGTGCCACTCCGAAGATCTCCGCCGCCGTGCGGCTGTGGATGTCCTCGTCCCGGGCGAAGGCGTCGATGAGGACAGGATCCTCCGCGATGTGCGCCAGCAGCCTCAGCTCGATCTGGCTGTAGTCCGCCGAGACGAGCTGATGGCCCTCCTCCGCGATGAACGCACGGCGGATCTCCAGGCCCAGCTCGGTCCGGATGGGGATGTTCTGCAGATTCGGATCCGACGAGGACAACCGCCCGGTGGCCGTCGCCGCCTGGTGGTAGGTCGTGTGGATGCGCCCATCTCGCGCCACCAGGTCCGGCAGCGTGTCCAGGTACGTGCTCTTGAGCTTGGACAACGAGCGGTACTCGATGATGGCTCGCGGCAGCGGGTGTATCTCGGCCAGCTTCTCCAGCACCTCCTGGTCCGTCGAGGGCCCCGTCTTGCCCCGCTTCAGGACGGGCAGCTCCAGCTTCTTGTAGAGCACCTCCGCCAGCTGCGGATTGGAGCCCACGTTGAACTCGGTGCCCGCCAGCTGGTGGATCTCCTTCACCTTCTGCTCACACTCCGCGCCCACCTTCTCGGAGATCTCCCGGAGCACCTTCACGTCCAGCTTCACCCCGCGCTCTTCCATGCGCGCCAGCAGCGGCACCAGCGGCATCTCCAGCTCGCACGCGAGCTTCGCCAGCTTCAGCCCCTCCAGTTCCTCCCACAGCCCCGGGGCCAGCCGCCGCGCCACGTCCGCCCGGGCCGCGTACGCCACCGCGACTTCCTGGGGCGAGAACTCCTTCAACGCCCGCGCCTTGCGTCCACTCGTGACCGGCAGCTCTGGCAGGTCCACCTGGAGTCGCTCTCGGGACAGGATCTCCAGGCCGTGGTCTCGCCGTGAGGCATCCAGCAGGTAGCTGAGCAGCTCGACGTCGTCCTCCCCTCCCCTCAGCTGGATGCCCTCGCGGTGGAGCAGCAGTGTCAGGGCCTTGAGATCGTGTCCTCCCTTCGCCACCTTCGCGTCCTCCAACACCCCCTGGAGGGCCGCCTTGAACTCCGCGGGCCGCACCTGCTCCACCCCCAACCCCTCGTGGCCCAGCGGCACGTAGCGCGTGGAGCCGTCCTCCAGCGCGACCCCCAGCCCCACCAGTGGCGCGGCGAAGGGCAGGCCCTCGTACGCGGGAATGAGCGTCACCGCCCCCCCCTCTCGCACCTTGGCGGCCAGCGCCTCGATCCCCGCCTTGGTGGTGACGATCTCCGTCTCCAACGTCAGCTTCGTGGTCTCCTGGGTCGGTGCCTTCGCCGGCAGCTCCCTCAGCAGCGCGGAGAACTCCAGCTCGGTGAACAGCTGGCGCAGTTGCTCCTCGTGCACCGGCCGGCGCTTCAGCTCCTCGATGGAGACACCCAGCTCGAGGTCCGTGCGGAACGTCACCAGGTCACGCGCCCTCAGCAGGCTCTCGCGGTGCGCGGCGATGGCGTCGCGCATCTTCGGCTTCTTCACCTCGGGGAGCCGCTCCAGCAGCGCGTCCACGCCGCCGAACTGCGTCAGCAGCTCCACCGCCGTCTTCGGGCCGATGCCCGGCACCTTGGGCACGTTGTCCACCGCGTCGCCGATGAGCGCCAGGTAGTCGCGCATCTGCCGGGGCTCGATGCCCAGCCGCTCCTTCACCTCGGCGGGGTCCGTGTAGCGCTCGTTCTGCGGATCATAAAGGTGCACATCGTCATCGACGATCTGCACGAAGTCCTTGTCCCCCGTGACGACCAGGACGCAGAAGCCCTCGGCCTTGGCGCGCTTGCACAGGGTGCCGATGACGTCGTCCGCCTCCCAACCGGCCACCTCCAGCACGGGCAGGTTGAGTCCCTCCACCACCCGGCGGATGTAGGGGAACTGCTGGCTCAAATCCGGCGGCGTCTCCGCGCGGTTCGCCTTGTAGTTGGGATCGATCTTCTGGCGCTCGGCGCGGCTCTCCTTGTCGAAGGCGAGCGCGACGTGGGTGGGGTTCAGCTCCTTGAGCGCCTTGAGGACCTGCCGGGTGAAGCCCAGGGTGGCGTTGGTCGGCACGCCCTGGCGGTTCGTCAGGGGGGGAATCGCGTGATAGGCGCGGAAGATGAAGCTGGAGGCGTCGATCAGGACGAGGCGGGGCGTGCCGCTCGGAGGGCTCGGAACCATAGATCCCCGGCCTTAACCGACCCCCCCGCCCCCTGTCCATGCCGGGCCGCGCTCCGGGAGCAACCGTCAACGCTCCCGGAGGGCCACGGTGTTCAGCAGCTGTTCTCCGCCTTCAGCGCCTTCACCTTCTCCTCGAGCCCATCGCCCGGGACGGCGTAGTCCAGCACGGCGTCCAGATCCTCACAGGACTCGGCCGACTTGAGGGCCTTGAGGCCTCGCGTGGAGCAGCGGCCCACCTGCGAGTTCAGGTCCGTGTTGCCCGCGTAGAAGCGGAAACCCAGCTTCCAGATGCGGCAGGCGCGGCGCCCATCGCCGCGATCATCCCAGTACTTGCCCCGGGTGATGGCCTTGGACGCCATGTCCTGCTGGATGTTCTTCCGGTACGAGGACGGCTTGCTCTCCACCATGTCACCCATCAGCCGCTTGTCCACGTCCAGCGCCTCCAGCAGCGGATCGGCGGCCTTCTCCACGTCTTCCAGCTGCAGCAGACCCTGGCCGATCTTGAAGAGCTGATCCACGTTGGACACATCCGCCAGCAGCTTGTCCGTCTCCCCGTGGTACTGGGCCAGCTCGTAGTTGGAGCGCAGCTTCTGCAGCGTGGCGAGCGCCTCGGTCCCGCGTCCGCCCCAGTAGTCCATCATCGCGGCGATCATGAACTTGTGGGGGAGGCGCTGCTTGAAGGTGTCCTCCACCTGCTTGCGCACGTCCGTCGGCTTGTCGTCCTCCATGAAGATGTCCGACACCGGGCAGCGCCAGGGCGCGGCGTTGGGATCCAACCGGCGCCGGGCGATGAGGAAGTCCAGGTACATCTTGTCCTTCGGCCGCCACTCGGTGCGCCCCAGCCGCTTGCCCTTGTCGAGCACCAGGGTGAAGCCGATGGGCGGCTCCAGCTCCTCGCGAGTCATCTTCTGGCAGGCGAAGCCCATGTAGCGCTCGCACCGGGGCACCGCGGCGCTCCACTCGCCGTCGCGCAGGTAGGCCTTGCAGTCGTCCCCGGCGCGCTTCATCACCTGCGCCGCCGCCTCCAGCACCTTGGGCTTGGCCCGGCGGAAGTAGGAGCTCTCCTTCGTGATCTTCTTGAAGAAGTCCAGCGCCTCCTCTTCCTTCTGCCGCGTGAGCGCCTTCTGGCCCTGCGCGAAGTACTCGGACGCCTCCTTCTCCATCTTGATGCGGCGCATGAGGCTGTTGGCCTCGGCGTTGATGGGATCGATGTCCAGCGCCTTCGAGCAGGAATCCTCTGCCTTCACCCAATCGGGCTCGCTGCCCATCTCCGTGGAGCAATAGGAGCGGCACTTGCTGAGCAGCTCCTGCACCTGCTCCGCCGGGCTCATGGGAGGCGGACCCTTCTGCGCCATCGGAGTCGTCCCCGATGCCGCGCCACCACCGCCCAGGGTGCTCTTGGTGATCGCCGCGACCATGAGCAGGCCGACCACGCCGGCGGCCACCACCAGCAGCTTCTTGCGCGAGGCCGCGATGGGCACCGCCGCACCGGCCTCCGGACCCGCCGCGCCACCCGCCCCACGCCGGGTGGGCACCTCCCGTCCGCCGCGCCGTGCCGGCAGGTTGGAGGCTCCACCACCGCCCTCGAGCACCATCTCCACCATGCCGAAGGTGATGACGTCTCCCGGCTGCAGCGCCACCTGCTGGGTGCCCACCGGCTCGCCATTGACCAGCGTGCCGTTGGCGCTGCCCAGGTCGCGCAACATCACACCCTCGGGTGTGGCCTCGACCTCGGCGTGCCTGCGGCTCAGCGAGTCGTCCTCGATCAGCACCGCGGCGGGCGCCTGGCGGCCCACCAGCAGCTTGCCCTTCACGGGGAACTTCTGGTTGGCCCACGGACCGGTGAGGCCCTTGAGCACCGGGGGACCGCCCTCCTCCGAGCCCTCCGCGGGAGCGGGCCGGGGACGCTTCGCCAGCGCCGAGGGGCCTCCCGCGCCCGGGGCGGACCGCTTGACGGCGGGCATGGCCCGGGTGGCGCGCGGGCTCTCCTCACCCAGCGCCTCGGACTCCTCGCCCGCGGGCTTCGCCGCCCTGCGAGCCCCGGAGCTCGCGGCCGACCGCGCGGGCGCCTTGAGCCGCAGCTCGTAGTCGCCCAGCAGCACCACGGCCTTGGACGTCAGCGGCGTCATGCCGGTGATGCGCTCGCCATCCACGAAGGTGCCGTTGGCGCTGCCCACGTCCTCCACCATCACCTTGCCGCCCTCCACCACGAAGCGGGCGTGGCGGCGCGACACGCCGCCCTCGGCAAGGACCAGGTCATTGGTGCCTTCCTGGCGGCCGATCTTCAGCTCACCGGAAAGCTCGTGCTCGCTCTCGTTGCCGTCGGGGTGACGGACGACCAGGGTAGGCATGGTGACGTCAGTCCTCGCGGAAGATGCTCATGTTGACGGGGATGCCCTTGCGCTGCAGGTCATCGTAGAACTTCGGCACGAAGCCGCTGGCCACGAAGCGCCCGCGCACCTTCCCGTCATCCGAGAAGCCTTCCTGCTTGTAATAGAAGATGTCCTGGAGGGTGACGATGTCCACCTCCATGCCGGCGATCTCGGTGATGAAGCAGATCTTCCGCGTCCCGTCCGAGAAGCGCGTCTGCTGCACGATGAGGTGCACGGCGCTGGCGATCTGCTCGCGGATGGCCTTCACCGGCAGCTCCATGCCGCTCATCAGCACCATCGTCTCCAGCCGGGCGATGGCGTCGCGCGGCGTGTTGGCGTGCAGCGTGGTGAGCGAGCCGTCGTGGCCCGTGTTCATCGCCTGGAGCATGTCCAGCGTCTCGCCCGCGCGGCACTCGCCCACCACGATGCGATCCGGCCGCATGCGCAGGCAGTTCTTCACCAGGTCGCGGATGGCGATGGCGCCCTTGCCTTCCAGGTTGGGCGGGCGGCTCTCCAGCTGCACCCAGTGCTCCTGCGGCAGCTGAAGCTCCGCCGCGTCCTCCACCGTGACGATGCGCTCGTCCTCGGGGATGAAGGAGCTGATGATGTTGAGCGTCGTCGTCTTCCCCGAGCCCGTGCCTCCGGAGATGACGATGTTCTTGCGCGCCCGCACGCACATCTCCAGGAACTCGGCCATCTGCGCGGTGACGGTCTTGTACTTGATGAGATCCTGGATCTTCAGCGAGTCCTTCTTGAACTTGCGGATGGTGATGCAGGGTCCCTTGAGCGCCAGCGGCGGGATGATGGCGTTGACGCGGCTGCCGTCCTTGAGGCGCGCGTCCACCAGCGGGCTGGACTCGTCGATGCGCCGGCCGATGGGCGCGACGATCCGCTCGATGACGCCGAGCACCGCCTGGTTCGAGCTGAACGTCTTCTCGGACAGGACGAGCTTGCCCTTGCGCTCGATGTAGATCTGGTTGGCGTGGTTCACCATGATCTCGCTGATCTCATCCGACGCGAGGAACGCCTCGAGGGGCCCCAGGCCCAGCGCCTCGTTGATGACGTCGGTGAGCAGCTCCTCCCGGTCCACCTCCCCCGGGAGCTCTCCATCCGCCTCCATCTGATCGATGATGTCGCGGATGGCCTTCTCGGTGCGCCGCCACAGCTCCTCGTCACCGAGCCGGTCCATGTCCATGCGGCGCAGGTCGAGGTATTCGATCAAGCGGTCGTGGATCTCCTTCTGGAGCCGGGTGTAGGCCTCCAGGCGGGGGTCCACGCGCTTCTTGTTCTTCGCCAGCGCCGAGGCCAGCGAGGCCGGCATGCGCGCGTTGGCCGCCGGCTGGGGCTCGGGCTCCGGCTCGTCGTAGACCGGCTCCTCCTCCTCGGCGTACTGGCCCTCGCCGCCGTCGTCGTAGCCCTGCTCCTCCTCGTAGTACTCCTCCTCGGGAGGAGCCGTGCGCGTCATGCTCGGCTCCGACAGGGGCTCCACGTTGATGATGTAGTCGCCGATGAAGATCTGATCCGACGGCTTCACCACCTGCGGCCCGGCGATCTTCTTGCCGTTCACGAAGGTGCCGTTCGTGGACTTCATGTCCACGACGATGAGCTTGCCGTCCTTGGAGACGATCTTCGAGTGGTACTTGGAGACGTTGCCCTTCGCGAGGACGATGTCGTTGCCGGCGAGGCGGCCGATGGTGATCTCGTTCTTCTCGAACTCGATCTGCTCGGTACCTCCGCCCTTCTCCTCGAGCGTGACGAGAAACATGGCGCGGATGGTACCAAGCGCTCCCGTCCTCTCAAAGGGGACGCAACGCGATGAGCCATTCCCCCCCTTGAAAAGGGCGAGGCCGGCGCCCATCCCCAGGGGGGACGAGGCCGGCCTCGAGCAACCGAGCAGCCGTGGGCGGCTCAGTCGAAGATGTTGAAGTTCACCTCGGAGCGGGCCTGCTTGTAGCGGCTCTTCACGTCCTCGATGATCGTCCGGATCTTGTCCGAGTCCGGGTTGACGATGCGGGGCGTCACGAAGATGACCAGCTCGCGCTTGGTGGAGTCGAAGGCGCGGTTCTTGAAGATCTCACCGATGATGGGGATGTGGCCCAGGCCCGGCAGCTTGGAGACGGCCTTCTGCTCGTCGTGGCTGAACACGCCCGACAGGACGATCGTCTCGCCGTGACGCACGGTGACGTTCGTCTTCACCTTGCGGGTGCGGAAGCCGGGGATGGCCGACGAGCCGCCGAAGGACACGGACACCGAGGTGTCCAGCTCGCTCGCCTCGGCCTCGATCTCCGTCTGGATGTTGCCGTTGCGGTCCGCCGTGGGGCGCAGGTTGAGGATGACGCCGTACTGCTTGTACTCCACGGTGAACTGGTTCTGGGTGATGAGCGGGATGGGCACCTCGCCACCGGCCAGGAACTCGGCCTTCTCACCGCTGGCGCACACCAGCTTGGGCTGGGCGAGCAGGCGGCCGTAGCCGTCGTTGCCCTGGAAGCCGATGGAGAACTCCGAGCCGCCGTTGATGGCCACCAGGCCGCGGCCCGAGCCGAACGAGGCGGGGAACAGCTCCTGGGTGATGTTGGCCGTGGCCGTCACGGTGCCGGTGATGTCCGTGGGGTACTTGATGCCGTAGCGGTCGCGCGAATTGCGGCGGATCTCCACGAACTGCACCTCGGAGAGGATCATCCGCTTGATGCCGACGACGAGCAGGTTCTCCACCTTCTCGCCCACCGCCTTGGTGATGAGCTCGGCCTTCTGCAGGTCCTGCTGGCTCTCCACCGAGCCCTCCAGGAAGATGGTGGCGCCCACCACGTTCACCTGCACGTTGCGCAGGCCCGCCTTCTGGAAGGCCGCAGTGAGGTTCTGCGCCACCAGCTTCTTGGCGTTGGGCGCCACCTTCACGAAGCTCTTCACGTTCGGGTAGAGCGACACCACCTCCTGGATGCGATCGGCGTCACCCGTGGTGTAGGCCTGACCGTCCAGGTAGATGCGGTCACCCACCATCCGCACGGACACGCCTTCGATCTCCCCGAGCAGCTTCTTGATCTCGGAGATGACCTCGTTGGGGTCCTGCTTGCGCACGGTGACCAGGTAGCTGACGCGCTGACCGGAGCTCTTCCAGATGAGCAGCGTCGTCTTGCCCTCGGCCTGGCCGATGAGCAGCACCTGGCTGTTCCCGATGATCTTCACCTCGATGATGCTCGGGTCACCCACGGCGATGCGGGTGGTGCCCGGCACGGGGAGCACCTTCTGGGTGCCCACCCCGAGGCTGATGTTGCTGCCGCCCTCCTGCGCCCACGCGGAGCCCGCCGTGAACAGGGCCAGCAGGGCGCCGAGCGCGGCCACCTGCGTGAAGCGTCCAAGCATCGTGAGAGTTCCCTCTTCGCGTCGCATCCGAGCTACCCCAATCTGTCGTGCTGCCACCACATGGCCCAGAAAGTCCCCAGCGCGATCGCCACCCCATAGGGGATGTGGCGTCGCGGTCCGTCCGCCGCGCCCTCGTGCATCAGCCGGACGCGCACGGCCCAGCGCCGCAGCACGTCTCCCAGCGTCTCCCATACGGCGCCTTCCCACAGCAGCGTCACCACCGCCTGCACCGCGCCCACCAGCGAGATGAACGCCGCGGCGGCCATCACCGCGGGAAAGCCCAACACCGCCCCCACCCCCGCCATCAACTTCACGTCCCCCCACCCCATCCTGCCGCGCATCGCCCCGGGAACCAGCAGCAGCGCCAGCCCCGCCCCGGACACCACCCCACTCACCAGCCCCGTCTCCAGGTCTCCCACACCCTCTCCCCACAGGCGCAGCCCCAACGCCACCGCCACCAGGGGATAGGTGACGACGTCGAGGATCTGGCGGCGCATCACGTCCGTGGCCACCGAGACCACGAGCGCCACTCCCAGGACGGTCCAGAGCGCGATGTGGAAGGAAGTCATCAGAGACCCGCCCTCGCCAAGAGGAGGACGGGTCTGGGGAATAAATCAGGGAGGACCGCTCTCCGTCAATTGGCGAACAGCCCAACCCCCCGACGCGACGGCCCGGCCCTCACTGGTAGGAGAGCCGCACCCGCTCGCTGCAGATGAAGTACTCGTCGCCGTCCTCGACCTTGCGGCGCTTGATGCGCTGCTTGTTGAACCAGGTGCCGTTGGACGAGCCCAGGTCCTCGATGAAGAAGTCGTCGCCCTCGCGGACGATGACGGCGTGCTCGCGCGACACCTTGCCGGAGTTGATGACGAGGTCGCAGTGCTTGCCACGGCCGATCACGAACCGCTCCTTGGTGATCACCTGCGGCTCGGCGCTGTCCATGGCGAGGATGAGGGCGCCACCGGCGGACTCCTCGTCCATCGACTCCTCGTCCAGGGGCTCGTCCTCGGGCAGGGGCTCGTCCTCGTCGGCGGCCATCTGCTCGTCGTGCTCCTCCGGGCCCAGGTCCATGTCGCCCGGGTCGCTGTCGTCGGCCAGCGCGTCCTCGTCCAGCTCCTCACGGGGCTCGTTGCTCTTGCCCTTGATGAGGCGCTCGAGCTCGGCGGCCGTCTCCAGGACACGCTCGGCCACCTCGCGGCGGGCGGGATCATTGTCGAGGGAGTTGGCGGGCGGACGCTCCTCGGCGCGAGCGGAGACGCGCTGCGGCACCGGAGCGGGCTGCGGCGTCTCGTCACGCGGGGCGGGAGGCAGCTTGTTGGAAGAGGCGCCACCATTGACGGGCTGGAGCACGGGCGGAGCGGCCTTGCTGGCCGCCGAGGACTGCGCGGCACGCGGGGCGGGCGCGGCGGCACCGGCACCGGAGGCCACCTCCGGCCGGCCCGGACGCGCCACCTCGATGAAGCCGTTGAGGCGCGCGAACATGAACAGCGCCTGGTTGATGAGCGCGTCGCGATCCGAGCCCATCTGCTGGGCCATGTCTTCGTAGGTCTCCCACAGGTGGTCGGCGATACCGACCTTGCGGGCGGGGCGGGAGTTCTGGTCGATCATCAGTCTTGACTCGCTATTCCACGAAACCCGGACGATAGCAGAGGCGTCCGGGGACGCGAAATCACCGATAGGGGTACACGCCGGTGCTGTTGGCCACGTCCACGAAGATGGCCTCGAGGTTCACCTGGAGGATGCCATCCGCCGAGGGGTAGGCAATATAGGCGTAGGAGGTATCACCCACGGTCGCCTGGACCACGGGTCCCGGCAGCCGGAAGGTCTGCAGGGCCGGGATGCCGAGGTCCACCGTGATGCCGAACGGAAAGTAGTTGGACAGGGTGTTCACCACATAACGTTCGTCGCGCACGAGGCCCTCGGGGAGCCTCGCGACGTTGATGCGGACATCCACACCCTCGGTCTGGCCCGCGTACCCATCCGGGTGGAAGTAGTAGGGGCCGGTGCGCGTGTAGGTCTCGCCGACGCCCAGGCGCTGGAGGAAGGACGTGCTGTCGGAGAGGACCAGCGGCTGGTTGCCCGCTGCCCGGACCTGGAAGCGGGTGAAGTTGGCGCATTCCGTGGGGATGGCGCCCGCGGGCACCAGGACGGCATTGGCCCCGGCGCTCGCCGGCGGCTGCACCGAGCCCACCACCACGTTCGTGGCGCAAGGCTGCTGGCCCGTGGTCTCCGGGGTCAGGAGGATGATGTCCCCCGGCCGTACCTGCGCCCCCCCCTCCGCCCAGGCCGCGGGGGGAATCTCGAAGGCCGTCGAACCCGGGGTGTACGGCACGGAGCCCAGTCCCGGCAGGACGCCCTGGTAGACGAGCTGGTACGTGTTGTTGCGGGTGACACCATTCGTCACATCGCCCTTCTCGGCATCGACGATGATGGCGGTGGACTCGGTCTGGCTGGTGCCCGCGGCGTTGACGAAGGAGACGGCGGCCCTCGGGCCCGTATCGATGACGTCGAACGGGCGCAGCAACGCCGCGTCGAAGAAGAGGATCTCCCCGTCCGAGAGCGGCACGATGCCCAGCAGGGCCTGGGTCACGACGGAGCGGGTGCCGCTCTGGAGCAGGAGCTGCGTGTTCGGGGAGAGCGACAGGCCCATGGGCAACCCGGCGTTCCCGGTGATGGGCAGCATGGGGTAGCCGGTGATGTCCTTGGACACGCTGCCCGTGGCGGAATCCACCGCCAGCACGCCCGAGCACTGGGACTGACCGCCGCAGCTGGACGCATCGAGGACGCCGAAGATGCGCTCACCCGCCTGGAGGGTCCTCTCGGGCTCGGGGCTGCCTTCCGGCAACACGTACGTCACCTTCGGGTGGGTGGCGAGTTGGAGCACCTGCGCGCCAGCGAAGTTCAGCTCCAGCTCCGGCCCGCCGTTCAGGTTCAGCTTGTAGCTCTTGCCAAGCACGCCGGCCGCGCCACGCGTGGCCACGGCGATCTCCCCGGGCTGGGGCATGACGAGGATCGAGCTCACGGCCACATTGGGTAGCACCTTGAGGGGCGTGGGCGCGGCGATCTCGGCGCCCGCGAGCAGGGCCTCGGGTCCCGGCAACCGCAGCTGCCACAGCTGGGCCCCGGAGGTCTCCTGGGTGGCGTAATAGAGCGTGCTCAGCCCTTCCGCGTCGGGCCCACGGGCCGCGAAGGCCGTCACAGGACCCGTCGACGACCCGCTCAGCTCGGTGGTCGACAGCCGCCGCACCTCGCGCAGAAGGCTGGGGTCCGCGCCCACCACGGAGATCTCCGTGGAGCCGTTGCTGCGCGCGTACACATAGGGACCCGTCACCTCGGCGCCCTGGTCGTCGTAGCGCACGTCCCGCGTGAGGGCCTCGGGCCGCTTCAGCACCGGGATGGAGAGCGGCTCAATGGGATTGGGGGCACGGGCATACTGCCGGTCATTGATGTCCTGCGCGAGCTCGAGCACGCGCAGCTCGTTGTTGCCCGAGGAGGTGACGAACACCCGCGCCCCCACCAGGGTCACATCGTAGGTGCCCACCAGCCCGGCGTACGGAAGGGCGGTCTCCTCCTGGGTGCAGGCCGCCAGCAGCGCCCCCAGCCCCACCATCAACGACACGATGACGCGCTTCACTGCTGTACCTCCTGACACGTGGTGGCTCCCGGCAGGTCCTGCCGGGTCCCGAGCCGGGCCACCAGGCGGGCCTGCTGCGGGTTGGCGAGATCCGGGATGTCGATCACCGAAACGCGCCCGTCTCCGAAATTGCTGGTGAAGATACGCGCCGCGTTGCCCTGCTGCTGCACGGCGAGCCCGAACGGCTGGGGAGTCTCCGTGGCCGCCTCGTTGCCCACCTGGACCTGGGCCACCACCTGGCCCACGTCCGGGTCGAAGATGGCCACCACGCCGGCCGCGCTGCAGGACACCACCACCAGCTCGCTGCGGGTCTCCCCGCGGGGCACCAGGCGCACCTCGGTGGGACCGCTCGGCAGCGGGACCGAGCCCACCACGGTGAGCCGGGGCGAGCTCGACGTCGACTCGATGCCCTGCACGTCCACCAGCAGCAGCGAGTCCGGCGCGCGCACGGCCACGTACAGCCGCTGGGGCCTGGACGCCACCCGCTCGGTCAGCGCGAGACCGCGCGCATCCAGCGCGGCGAAGCCCACGTCCAGCCCGGGGTCGATGAGCCGGCTCGTGTCCGTCCTGTCCAGCACGCGCACGAGGAACCGCCGGGACAGGGACGTGATGCCGCCAGCGAACCGGCCGGTGACGAACGCGTACCGCTCGCTCAGCACCACCGAGTTGCCGCCCATGGGGAGCTCGGGGGTGGAGAGGGTGACGAAGTTCTCCGCGGACACGCTCGGCGCATCACCGGGCAGGCGCACCACGTAGGAGCGGAAGGCCTCGAACGACTCTTCCGGCGAGTCCGCCGGGTCCAGGTGCGTCAGCCACACGTCTCCCCCGGTGCCGATGGCAATGCCGAAGGGCGCGGCCGCGCGGGGGACATCGTTCGCGCTCCCCGGAACATTCTGCAGGGACACCCTCCCCTCGGCGCAGCCCTCGCCCGAGCACAGCCGCGTCGGCTCCGGGACATCCACGTAGTAGAGGTTGTTGCCGTCCGAGCGGGTGGGGACGAAGAGCCGGGGCACGTTGCCGTCGGTGCGCTCCCAGAGGGCCATCTCGCCCGCGTAGCTGGGAATCGTGCGGATCGACTCCGGCGCGACGTTCAGTTGGGGGATGTCCACCGCGGCGCCGCTCGCCGAGCCGAGGGCCGGCAGGCGGTTCGTGTCGGCGCCCACGCGGTCCAGGTCGACCGCCATGAGCGTGCCGTCATCGAAGCATCGGTCGAAGTTGGCGCTCGCGACATAGAGGACGCCATTGGTGGAACCGGGGACGCTCCGGTACACGAGACCGGCCGGGTAGACGAAGCGGTCGGTCGGCGGGGGCCGCGGCGCGGTGGACGTGCACGCGGCGGCGACAAGCAGCGCGAGACTCGGGAGAAGGGGGCGCATGTAAGGGGGGCGGAGTGTAGAAACCGCTCTACCGCCGGGCAACTACAAAGGACCCCGGCTATTCCGTACCCACCATCTCACGTCCCCCACTCTGGTGACCAACCCACCAGGCGGAGCTCAGGCCTCCGACTGGATCTTCGAGAAGTCCGCCACCTGATTGAACAGCGTGCCAATCTCCGTGAGGAGCCGGATGCGGTTCTCGCGCAGTTCCCGCTCCTCGGCCATCACCATCACCTTGTCGAAGAAGGTGTCCACGGTGGGCTTGAGGCCGGTGATCTCCTTGAGGGCCCCGGAGAAGTCGTCGGCCTTGACCCGGTCGGCCACGCGGTTGCGCGCCTGGAGGTAGGCCGAGTGGAGCTGGCGCTCGGCGTCGTCGGTGAGGCGGTTGGAGTCCACCTCGCCGCGGGCCACGTCCTTGCCCTGCTTCTCGACGATGTTGACCACGCGCTTGAAGGCCACCGCCAGGGGCGCGAAGTCCGCCTGGCCCACGAGCGGGGCGAGCGCCTGGAGCCGCTTGTGCGCGGCCACGAGGTCCTCATAGCCGGCGGACAGCACCGCCTCCACCACGTCCGTGCGGTACTGCTCCATCCACAGCGCCTTGAGGCGGCCGCGGAAGAACTCGAGCACCTGCTCGCGAGGCGCGGGCTCGCCGGCCTTGCGCTTGACGTTGGCGATCTTCGGCCCGAGCTGCTCCAGCGCCGCGTCCACCGCCTGGGGCAGGGAGAAGCGGTAGCCGCGCTCCAGGACGATGCGGATGACGGACAGGCACGCGCGCCGCAGGGCGAACGGGTCCGCCGCGCCGCTGGGGCCCTTGCCGATGGCGAAGATGCCACAGAGCGTGTCCAGCCGGTCCGCCAGGCCGATGAGGGCCCCGGGATCCTGCGTCGGCAGCGAGTCCTCGGCGGTGCGCGGCAGGTAGTGCTCGAAGATGGCCAGGGCCACCGCCTCGGGCTCACCACCGGCACGGGCGTACTCGCGGCCCATGACGCCCTGGAGCTCGGGGAACTCGCCCACCATGCCGGTGACGAGGTCCGCCTTGGCCAGGGTGGCGGCGCGCTCGATGGTGGACTGAAGGCTCCCCTTCCCCGTCCACCCGGCGAGCTTCACCGCCAGCGAGCGGAAGCGCTCGACCTTCTCGGCGTAGCTGCCGAGCTGCCCCTGCCACACCACGCGCGCCAGCTTCTCCGTGCGGGCCTCGAGCGGCGTCTTGCGATCCTCGTCGAAGAAGAAGCGCCCGTCGGCCAGACGCGAGCGCAGCACGCGCTGGTAGCCGCGCAGGGACACGTTCACGTCGCGCACCGGCGTGTTGGACACGGCGATGAAGCGCGGCAGCAGCTTCCCGTTGGCGTCCACCACGGAGAAGTAGCGCTGGTGGCTCTTCATCTCCTGCACCAGCACCTCGGGGGGCAGGTCCAGGTGGCGCTCCTCGAAGCTGCCCACCACCGGGTTGGGCAGCTCCACCAGGTTGGTCACCTGGTCCACGAGGGAGTCGTCCTCCATGAGCTTGCCGCCCGCCTGCTGGGCCGCCGCGCGCACCCGCTCCAGCACCTGGGCGCGCCGCTTGGAGAAGTCCGGCACCACGTTCGCCTTCTCCAGGGCCGCCTCGTAGTCCGAGGGCTTGGAGATCTCGATGGCCGCGGGCGACAGGAAGCGGTGGCCGTACGTCGTCCGGCCGCTCTTCACGTCGCCGAGCACCACCGGCAGCACCTCGCCGCCCAGCAGCGCCACCACCCACTGCACGGGCCGCGCGAAGGCCTGGTCCACGTCACCCCAGCGCATCGTCTTGCGGAAGTTGATGCCGTGCACCGCCGTGTGGAGGATGTCCTTGAAGATGTCCGCCGCGGGACGGCCCTTCTCCTCCACCTTCGCGCCCAGGTACTCGCCCTTGGGCGTCTGCATGCGCAGCAACTGGTCCACCGACAGCTTCTGGCTCTCGGCGAACTTCTCCGCCGCCTTGGTGGGCTTGCCGTCCTTGTCGAAGGCCGCCTTCGCGCTCGGGCCGAGCACCTCGCGGGTGATGTCCTCACCCCGCTCCGCGACGTCCTTCACCCACACCGCCAGCCGCCGCGGCGTGCCGTAGGTGCGCACCTCGCCGTGCTTCAGCCGCGCCTCGGCCGCGCGCTCGGTGATGACGCGCTTGAGGTCCTCCAGCGCCGGCAGGATGAACGAGGCGGGGATCTCCTCGGCGCCGATCTCCAGGAGCAGATCACTTGCCACGGGCCACCTCCGCCTCGGCGGGCTTGTTGAGGATCAAGGTCTTCCAGTAGTCGCTGGCGGGCTTGCCCTCGAGCACCGGGGGCTGCTCGCCCACGGTCCAGGCCGTCTTGAGTAGCGGGTAGCCCAGCTTCTCGCGCATCTTCAGGTAGCCCTCGGCGCACAGGCGGGCGTTGTCACGCACACGCTTGATGAAGTTGGCGCGCTCCGTCACCGAGATGGCGCCACGCGCGTCCAGCAGGTTGAACGCGTGCGAGCACTTGAGCGCGTAGTCATACGCGGGCAGCGGCAGCTCGCGCTCGATGAGGCGCTTGCACTCCTTCTCGTAGGAGTCGAACAGACCGAACAGCATCTGCGCGTCCGACTCCTGCAGCGCGTACCGGCTCATCTCCACTTCGTTGGCGTGGAAGACCTCGCGGTACTTCACGCCCTTGACCCACTCGATGTCGAAGATGTTCTCGACGTTCTGCAGGTACATGGCGATGCGCTCGAGGCCGTACGTCAGCTCCGCCGACACGGGCCGGCACTCGAAGCCACCGCACTGCTGGAAGTAGGTGAACTGGGTGACCTCCATCCCGTCACACCACACCTCCCAGCCCAGGCCCCAGGCGCCCAGGGTGGGCGACTCCCAGTCGTCCTCGACGAAGCGGATGTCGTGCTCGAGCGGATCGATCCCGAACGCGCGGATGGAGTCCAGGTAGAGCTGCTGGACGTTCTTGGGCGCCGGCTTGAGGATGACCTGGAACTGATGGTGCTGGAACAGGCGGTTGGGGTTCTCGCCGAAACGGCCATCGGCGGGACGCCGCGAGGGCTGCACGTAGGCCACGTTCCAGGGCTCGGGGCCCAGGGCGCGGAGGAAGGTGGACGGGTGCATGGTGCCCGCACCCACCTCGAGATCATAGGGCTGGGCGATGATGCAACCCTGCTTTGCCCAGTGGTTCTGGAGCGTGAGAATCAGATCCTGGAAGTACATGGCGCCGCGGACCCTAGTGATGGGGTCCTGGAGCGTCAAGGACGGCCGTTACTGTTCGTCCCACAAGGGCAGATCGCCGACACGGACGGACATCTCCGTGTGCTCACCCGGCCTGATGGGGGCCGACAGCATGCGGCTGGCGCCGTCCGGATCCACCACCCGCAGACGGTAGGTGGCCACCGGCAGCGGCACCTTGCGCAGGGGGGTGGTCCCCAGCTGATTGTCACCATCGAACACCGCGGACCGGGGCACGGTGTAGAGCGTGAGCCAGCCGAGCTCCGCCTTCGCCGCGCCTCGAGAGGTACGCGTATCGATGACCTCGGGCTCGCCGTTGGTCGCGGGCTCGGGGGCCGGCTTCGCGTCGGCCACGGGCTTCGACTTCGTTCCGGCGGCCGGCTTCGGCTCCGGCACGGTCTTGGGAGTGGCGGTGGCCTGATTCCGCGTCTTCCGGGCGTCGGCCCTGGACTTCGACGGGCGCTCGGCCGAGGCAACGGCCTCCGGCTCCGGCTCCTGGACGACAGCGGGCTCCTGCGTGGGAGCGGGCTCCTGCTGGGCCAGAACGGGCTGCTCGGCCGTCTCGGGCGGGGTCTCGGGAGGAGCGGGCACCGGCAATGGCTCCGCCGGGGGCGGCCCGTTCGGCAACTCCTCCCCTTTCAGCTCCTTCAGGGCGGCCGCGTAGAGGGGTGTCAGCAGGGCCCGCGTCGGCGGGTAGTAGATGGCGCCGCCAATGGCCGCCAGCAGGAGCAGCAGGAAGATCCGTCCTCCCCAGCCCGACCCCTCGCGAGGCGCTTCCGCCTGAGGCACGGGGGCCCGGCCTGGCAGGGTGCGCGGCTCCGACGCCGCGTCCTCGGTCACGCCGCTTGGAGCGCGCACCACGGGCTGCCTGCGGACGGGCCGGGTCTTCGCGAGCTCGTCATCCTCCTCCTCATCCGGCTCGGGAGCCGCGGCCTGCGGGCGGGAGAACGCACCCGACCGGGGAGCGGGAGTCCGGGTGGAAGGGGGCGCGGCAGTGGGGGTGGACGTGGACGTGGGCCGGCGCGGAGCGGGCTTGGGCCCGGATCCCCCCGCGGGCTTCGGCGCCGGAGTCACCCCCGAGGACGACTTGGCGGCACGAGGTGGACTGGTCGGGTTGGCGGAGCGGCCGGGGAGGACGGGCGCCACGAACTTCCCGGTCGGCGGATCTCCCTCGTTGGCGCTCTCCAGGAGCTCGCGCGTCTTCTGGATCTTGTCCTCGAAGAGCTGCCGCATCACCGCGGCCAGCTGCTCCTCGTGGAAGAGCTCCGCGCCGCAAGCGGCCTCGATGGCGCGGGCCATCTCCCGGCCCGAGGCGAAACGATCCGCCGGCTCACGCGCCAGCGCGCGCATCACCACCTGGGCCAGCGCCTCGGGGATGCGCGGGTTGATGCTCGACGGGGAGGTCACCTCCGCGTCGGCGATCTTCATCATCACCTCGGCCTCGTGGGCCCCGGAGAACAGCCGGCGTCCGCACAGCATCTCGTGCAGGATGACGCCGACGCAGAAGAGATCGCTGCGGCCATCGAGCTGCTCGGAGCCCCGCACCTGCTCGGGAGACATGTAGCCGGTGGTGCCCTTCACCATGCCCACCTGCGTCCGGCCGAGCCGCCCCTTCGCCTTGGCGATGCCGAAGTCGATCACCTTCACGTTGCCGTCGAAGGTGACCATGATGTTCTTCGGGGACACGTCGCGGTGAACCACCGGCCGGGGCTTGCCCGAGGGGTCGGTGTAGCTGTGCGCGTAGTGCAGCCCGAGGCACGCATCCCGCACCGCGCGAGCCGAGAACCCCAGGGGCAGCGGGCGCTGCTGCTTGCTGGAGGCGACGAGGATCTGCTCCAGGTTCTGCCCGGCCAGGAACTCCATGGCCAGGTACAGCTCGCCGTCCTGATCTCCCAGGTCGAAGACCTGACCGATGTTGGCGTGGGCGAGCGAGGCGGTGATGCGCGCCTCGTCCAGGAACATCTTGACGAACTGGTCGTCCTTCTGGACGTCCGGGAGGATCTGCTTCAGCGCGACGAATTTACGGAACCCGCCCGGTCCCGCCGTGAAGGCGAGGAAGAGCTCCGCCATCCCTCCCATGGAGAGACGGGTGACGATCTCGTACTTACCGATGCGGCGTCCGCGATCGAAGTCGAGACCCGCGCTGCCTTGGGGCCCCTGATTGGCCATTGGGCGGGCATTCTAGCCGGGGGAGCGCGCCGGGTCGACAAGAGCGACTCAGCGGGTCGGCGCTTCCATCCGTAGCCCTGGAGGCAACAGGGCGGCCACCTCGTCCCGGAAGGGCAGGCCCGACACGGCGCCGACGTGCTCCACCACCCGGGAGCCCACGACGCACCCGAACGTGGCCAGGGCCTCCAGATCCTCGCGAGTGGCCCGCGCCAGCTCCGAGGCCTCCCCGTACCGCCGGCTCAGTCCGAGCAGGAAGGCCGACGTGAAGCCATCCCCCGCCCCGGTGGTGTCCACCACGCGCGCCCGGGGCGCGGGCACCCGCACCACCTCGTCCCGCCAGAGGAAGACGGCCCCCGCCGGGCCCAGCGTCACCACGGGCAGCAGCACCCCCAGCCCCGCCAGGTGCCGCAGCGCCTCCTCCGGGTCCGTCTTCCCGGTGGCGAAGGCCACCTCCTCCTCGGAGAGCTTCACCACCGTGCACCCCGGCAGCAGGTGCCGGAGCAGCTCGCGCAGCACCTCCGGGTCCTCCCACGCGTGGATGCGGATGTTGGGATCGCAGCTCACGATGCGCCCCGCTCCGCGCGCCAGCTCCAGGGTGCGCAGCATGGCCGCCCGGGCCTCGGGCAGCTTCAGCGAGTTCGTCCCGCAGTGCACCACCCTCCCCTTCGCGAGGAAGCCGGGATGCACGTCCCGCGCGCTCAGCAGGAACTCGGCCGAGCGGGTTCGGAAGTAGGTGAAGCTGCGCTCGCCCCGCGCGTCGATCGAGATGAAGACGAGCCCCGTCCTCCCCTCGTCCGTGTGGCGCATGTGGCTGACGTCCACGCCCTCGGCGGCGAGGCGCTCGTGCAGGAAGTGGCCGAATTCGTCCTCGCCCACCACGCCGACATAGGCCGAGCGGCCGCCCAGCCGCGCCACGCCCACCGAGACGTTGGCCAGGGAGCCTCCGATGCAGGGCTTCCACGCCGTCACGTCGCGCACGCGCTGGCCGGGCTCCGCCGGGACGAAGTCCACCAGGGTCTCGCCCACGCACACCACGTCGAGTGACGAATCCCCCTCCTGCCTGGCCATGTGCTGCCTCCTGGAAGCGGCCCGTCAGTCCAGACCGACCTGGGCCATGAAGTCCACGCTCTTGAGGCGGCGGCCGAGGTGGTGGGAGATGAAGACGTTGAGCACGCCCCGCGCACGCGCGCGAAGCTCCGGCGGCAGGGGCGTGCGCTGGCCCTCCTGCAGCGCCCGGAGCCCGGACAGCAGCTGGGGCGGCACGGCCACCGCGTCACGCGCCCGGCCCGAGCAGGCCTCGCAGACCGCGCCGCCGTGGGCCTGGTCGAAGCGAGGACGCTCGCCCGGCGAGCCACCACACAGCGCGCACGAGTCGAAGCGCGGCATGAGCCCGGCGTGGGCCAGCGCGGACAGCTCGAAGGCCAGCAGCGAGGTGGGACCGGCCTCGTTCGCGTCCAGCTTGCGCAGGTAGTCCTCCAGCAGCTCGAAGAGCTCCGTGTTGGGCTCGTGGTCGCGCGTCAGCTCGCGGCACAGCTCCACCGCGTAGAGGGCGCGGGCGATGAGGGGGAGATCCGCGCGGGCCCCGTAGTAGCCGGCCACGATGTCGGCCGAGTCCAGGCGCACCGTGGAGCCGCGCGTCTCCACCAGCTGCACGCGCAGCCGCATGTAGGGCTCCAGCGCGCCGGCGAAGCGCCGCTTGCTCTTGCGGGCTCCGGCCGCGAAGGCCGTCAGCTTGCCGTGTTCGCGCGTGAGGAGCGTGACCAGCCGGTCGGCTTCCCCGTAGTCCACCGTGGAGAGGACCAGCGCCTCGTCGACGAAACGCTCCATGGTTCCAATCAACCCGGGAGGGGGCTGGGAAGCTTCCCGGTCATCACCAGGGCCACGTACGCCCCCACCCCCAGCACGGCCAGCACCACGCAGAGGATGAGCCACGCCCGGCGCCGCCGCTCGCGCTCCAGCACCACCGGACTCGGCTCCGGTGTCGCCTTGTCCACCTCCTCGTAGCGCAGCACGGCCTCTTCCGGCGCCAGCCCGATGACGGTGGCGTAGGCACGGATGTAGTTGAGCACGAAGACGCGCGCGGGCAGACGCTCCATCTGCCCCTCCTCCAGCGCGGCGATGAGGCTGGGGGAGATCTTCGTCACCTGCGACACCTCGTCGCGGGACAGGCCGCGCAGCTCGCGCTGCTGGGACAGATACTTGCCGAATTCGACGTGGTCCACGGCGGTGGGACTCTCTCCGGTTACAAGGCTTCGAGGAGCCGGCGGCAATCGTCCTTGAGCACCTGGCTCTTGGCCTTGGCCTCGCAAACGGTGAAGCTCTGCCGCGCCTCCTCCACCTTCCCCAGCTTCACCTGGCAGGCGCCCTCGCGCAGGTAGGCGTCCGCCACGTCCGGGCAGGCCTCACGATAACGCCCGAAGGAGCGGCACGCCTCGGAAAGATTGCCCGACTCCTCGTGGATGATTCCCAGGTTCTTGTATCCCAGGCAGAAGCCGGGGTTGGTCGTCACCGCGGCCCGGATGCTCTGCAGCGCGCGCTCCGTCTCGCCCTTCTTGTAGAGCGCCCAGCCCATGTTGCCCTGGGCGATGTAGGGCGTGGGGTAGAGCATGTCGTTGAGGGACTCCTCGTACAGCTTGATGGCCTCGTCGTAGCGCGACTGGGACAGGTAGACGTTGGCCAGGTTCGTCTTGGCCTCGGAGAAGGCCGGGCGCAGCTCCAGTGCCTTCTTGTAGTGCTGGATGGCCTCCTCCGGCCGGTTGAAGGCCAGGTGCAGGAGGATGGCCACGGCGTTGTGCGCCTCCGGGTAGTCCGGGTCCAACGTCAGCGCCTTCTGCAACTCCTTGTAGGCCTCCTGCACGTTCCCCAGCTGCTGGGCCTGGAGGCCGAGCTCGTAGTGGATCTCTGCGCCCTGCCGCTCCTTCTCGGAGGGGACATGCTTGCAGCCCATCAGGACGAGCGCGAGGAGCCAGGCGGAAGTGAGGCGGCGGAACATGGTGGTGAGTCTCGTGGGGTGGAGGGTCAGAAGGAGGACAGCAGCCGGCCCAGGTTCGTCGAGGCGTTGCGCTTCTCCTCGGCGCGGCTCCTGGCGGCGCCCGGGACGAGCTTGGGGTCCTTGTAGAAGACGGGCAATGTTTTCAGCAGCTCGTCCTGGTGCGCGGCGGGCAGGCCCCGGAAGTTCGCGTTGTCCATCATGAAGCCCATGGACTCCACGAAGCCGAGCGCCGCGGCCTCGTCCTGCTGGTAGTCCTCCTGGCTCGCGGCGCGCCGGCCGGGCACGTACACCGCGCAGTCCTGGGCCTCGGAGAGGTACAGGTAGATGAAGACGGCGAAGCCGCCCGAGCCGCGCAGCCCCAACACGAAGGCCTGCGCTGGCCCCGCCGGCTTGCCGGGGATGGCCAGGTGCGGCGAGTTGATGGACTGGTACAGCGACAGGACCTGCTCGCGGTGGGCCGGCAGGCCTCGGAACCGCTCGTCGATGGAGAACACGTTGGGCGCGACCCCCGCGCTACCGCGTGGTGAGGGTGAACTCCTCGGAAACATCCTCCCCGTCCGCCGCGGTGCGCTGGAAGCGGATGAGCGGGTTGTCGATCATCACGTTGCCGCCGCCCTCGTTGCCCTCGCCGATGATGACCTTGAACACGTGCTGGGCAGATTGGCTCCGCCGCGAGCTGCCCGCCACTTTATGGGCCATCAACAGCACCGTGTTCTTCCCCGGCAGCAGGCTGCGGGTGATCTCCGTGATGACCTGGTCCTCGTTGTTGCGCAGCTTCCGCACCCACCGGGAGTTGATATACAGGTCGATGTCGTACTCTGTCATACCCGGAACCGACTGCTCCGTGGCGAGCCAATAGCGGCGGGTGATGCGAGCCGGGGCGGTGTCCGCCGGGGTGACCGGGGACGCCGGAGCCGGGGTGGCCGCGGGCGCGGTGGCCGGAGCGGGCGCCTTGGCCGAGGCCGCGGGAGCGGGCGCGGTAGCCGGAGGCGGAGCAGCCGCCGGAGCCGGGGTGGACGGGGGCGCGTTCACCAGCTTGACGGCGTAGCCGGGCGCCTCGATGTAGACGTCACCCTTCTCGTCGATGCGGACGGACGTGGGCTTGTCGAACTTCTGGTTCGTCACGCCGTCGATGCGGACGCCGTTGAGGTACACCGAACCGGCGAGAGCCGAGGCGGGAAGCAGGACCGCGAGGGCGAGTGCGAGAGTGGATCGGCGCATGGGGGACTCCTCCAGAGGCCAGAGCGATAGCGCACCCGTCAGGGGTGGACAAGCACGCGAACGGGAGACCGGAGGGGCGGCCGTGAAATTCAGCCGCCCGCTCCCTCAGGGAGCCGCCTTCTGTTCAGGGGTCTTCTCCAGCCCCTCGCGCTGGGCGAGAGCCCAATCACCGCCCAACCCCTCCCCTTCCCGGAAGCGCCTGAAGTCACGGCGGACCGCGCGGGGATAGCGGCGGAAGACGTCCAGCTCACCCGCCTTCTTGGCCTGCCAGATGCGGGTGGGGCCGGCGTTGTAGGCCATGAGCGCCAGGTCCAGGTCCCCGAACCGGTCGTTGAGCTCCCGCAGGTAGCGGATGCCCAGACGCACCCCGAGGGCCGGATCCGAGGCCACCTCCTCGCGGGACAGGCGCAGCCCCTGCTTCTCGGCGAGGAAGTGCAGCGTGCTGGGCTTGATCTGCATCAGCCCGCGCGCGCCCTTGTCGGAGATGGCCTCCTCGGTGAAGTCCGACTCCACGTCGATGATGGCCAGGATCAGCAGCGGATCATACCCCGCCTGGCCGGACTCCTCGGCGATGGCGTGGACGATCTGCTGACGCAGGGTGAGACCCAGTTCCGGGGCCCGCTTGGTCAGCACCGCGTCGATCAGCGCCGCGTCGGGGGAAGCAGCCTCGAAGCGCGCGGGCTCGACCGCGAGCGGCACGTCGGGCGGGGCGAACAGGGGTACCGCCCGGGCGGACAGCACCAGGGCCAGGCCCGCTACCAGGGGGAGCTTTCCACACCCGGAACCGAGCGCATGAAGCCAGCGGAACAACCCCTCCCCGCGCCGTCCTGCCGGGCCGGAGGAGGACCCCATCACTTGCGTTGCCCCAGCGCTTCGATGCGTTCGGCCAATCGGCTCAGCCGCGCCTCGACGTCCTGGATCTCATCGCGCCGCGGAATCTTGAAGTGCACCAGGGCGCGCCGGACCCCCTCCTCCACGTTGTGCTCGAGATCCTTGCGCTGGCCCGCCAGACGCTCCGTCAGCAGCCGCGCCTGACGGATCATCTCCTCGGGGCTCCAACCAGCCAGCCCGGCCACGCGCTGCACGGTGCGCGCGGCCTCCTCCTCGGCGGTGGACACGGCCAGCAAGGCCTGGCTCCACACCCGCTCGAACGTCTCCGCCAGCGGGTGCTTGTGCGGGGTCTCCTGCTTGTCCATGAATCGCTCTCCAGCACGGCCACCCGGACCTGGGGCCCGAACGGCGGGGGTTGGGATTACCGAGGTAATCACGCCCCCTAGTCGAAGGAAACGCCCTCCACGCTCGCCCGCCTGCTCCTGCGTCCACTGCCGGATGCTCGCCCGGTAGACTTCAGGTCGAGCTCCAAGGTCCTCCCCGGATAGTTTACCGCCACACCACCCGTCAAGCCGTAAAGCCGTAAAGATCCGAAGAAAAGAAAACCGCCACCCCGGAAACCGGAGTGGCGGTGTGGGACATCAGGACCCGGAGTGCGGACTAGGCAGCGCCGCTGGTCTCGGTCCGGCTGCCAGTGGGAGCCGGGGGCGGAGCGACATCCTCGCCGTGGGTGGCGGCCAGGGCGGCCTCCATCTCGGAGATTTCGTCGGCCGGGCTCTCCACCTCGATGTCGAGGTACTTGTAGTTGGGCAGACCCGTACCGGCGGGGATGAGGCGGCCCATGATGACGTTCTCCTTGAGGCCGCGCAGGTAGTCCACCTTGCCGTTGATGGCGGCCTCGGTGAGCACCTTGGTGGTCTCCTGGAAGGAGGACGCCGAGATGAACGACTCGGTGGAGAGCGAGGCCTTGGTGATGCCGAGGAGCAGCGGCTCGCCGACGGCGGGACGCTGGGCCTTGGCCATGACCTTCTCGTTCTCCTCCTCGAACACCCACTTCTCGACCTGCTCGTCGACGAGGAAGCTGGTGTCGCCCACGTCGGTGACGCGCACGCGGCGGAGCATCTGCCGGACGATCACCTCGATGTGCTTGTCGTTGATCTTCACGCCCTGCAGCCGGTAGACCTCCTGCACCTCATCCACCAGGTAGCCCGCGAGCGCCTTCTCGCCGAGCACCTTGAGGATGTCGTGCGGGTTGGCCGAGCCGTCCATGAGCGCCTCGCCGGCCTTGACGCGGTCGCCGGCGTGGACGCTGATGTTCTTGCCCTTGGAGATCAGGTACTCCTTGGCCAGGTCGGTGCGCAGCTCGCCGCCCACCTCGGGGGTGAGGATGAGCTTGCGCTTGCCCTTGGTGTCCTTGCCGAAGGAGACCACGCCATCGATCTCGGCGATGGCCGCGGCATCCTTGGGCTTGCGCGCCTCGAAGAGCTCGGCCACGCGGGGCAGACCGCCCGTGATGTCCTTGGTCTTCGTGGTCTCGCGAGGAACCTTGGCGATGACCTCACCCGCGTGGATCTCATCGCCGTCGTTGACGGTGATGATGGAGCCCTGCGGGAGGAAGTAGCTCGCCTGGGCCTTGGAGGAGACCAGGTCCTTGATGTTGCCCTGCTCGTCGCGGATGGTGATGCGCGGACGGGCCTCGGGGTCCTTGGACTCGACGACCGTCTTGCGGCTGAGGCCGGTCACCTCGTCCAGCGACTCGTTCATCGTGACGCCTTCGATGATGTCCTCGAAGCGCACGACACCGCCCACCTCGGTGAGCAGCGGGATGGCGAACGGATCCCACTCGGCCAGCAGGGTGCCGGCCTCGAGCTTCTGGCCCTCCTTCACGAGGATGCGGGCGCCGTAGATGACCTGGTAGCGCTCGCGCTCACGGCCGCTCTCGTCGACGATGACGATCTCGCCGTTGCGGTTCATGGCCACCAGGCTGCCGTCCTTCTTCTGAACCGTGTTCAGGCCGGCGAACTTCACCATGCCCGCGTTGCGGTTCTCGAGGCTGGACTGCTCGGCGCGCCGCGTCGCCGCACCACCGATGTGGAAGGTGCGCATCGTGAGCTGGGTACCCGGCTCACCGATGGACTGCGCCGCGATGACGCCGACGGCCTCGCCCACGGACACCTTGCGGCCACGGGCCAGATCACGGCCGTAGCACTCCACGCAGATGCCGCGCTTGGCCTGGCAGGTGAGCACCGAGCGGATCTTCACCTTGTCCAGACCGCTGTTCTCGATGCGCTTGACGCGATCCTCGTCGATCTCCTCGTTGGCGCGCACGAGCACGTCGTTGGTGACCGGATCGAGGATGTCATCCAGGGCCACGCGGCCGAGGATGCGCTCGCCGAGCGCCTCGATGATCTCACCGCCCTCGACCAGGGCGCCGATGAACAGACCGTCCATGGTGCCGCAGTCGTACTCGTTGATGATGGCGTCCTGGGCCACGTCGACGAGACGGCGGGTGAGGTAACCGGAGTTGGCCGTCTTGAGGGCCGTGTCCGCCAGACCCTTACGAGCGCCGTGGGTGGAGATGAAGTACTGGAGCACGGAGAGGCCTTCACGGAAGTTGGCCGTGATGGGCGTCTCGATGATTTCGCCGGAGGGCTTGGCCATCAGTCCGCGCATACCCGCCAGCTGGCGGATCTGCTGGGCGCTGCCGCGGGCTCCGGAGTCGGCCATGATGTAGATGGGGTTGAACGACGGCTGCTTGCGCACCTCGCGCTTGCCGTCCTTCTCGCCCACGGCCTCGTCCTGGGAGATCTGCTGCATCATCTCGGCGGCCACCTTCTCGGTGATCTCCGCCCAGATATCGATGACCTTGTTGTAGCGCTCGCCGTCGGTGATGAGACCCTCGAGGTACTGGTTCTCGATCTCCGCGACCTCCTTGCGCGCGAAGTCCAGGAACTCCTGCTTCTTGGCAGGAATGATCATGTCCTTCAGGGCGATGGAGATACCGGCCTTGGTGGCGTTGGTGTAGCCGAGCGACCGGATGCGGTCGGCCAGGAGCACCGTCTCCTTCTCGCCGGTGAGGCGGTAGCAGAGGTCGATGAGGCCGCCGAGCGACTTCTTGTCGAGCACCTTGTTGATGGCGTCGAAGCCCACCTTGCGCGGCACGATGTCCCACAGGAGGACGCGGCCGACGGTGGTCTCCTTGCGCTTGCCCTGGATGCGGCAGACGATCTTCGCCTGCAGGTGCACCTCGCCGTGGTCGTAGGCGGCGCGCACCTCGTCGGGCGAGGAGAACACGCGGCCCTCGCCGTGGGCGAACTCACGGGCGCGCGTCATGTAGTAGATGCCGAGCACCATGTCCTGGGTGGGGACGATGATGGGCTTGCCGTGCGCGGGGCTGAGGATGTTGTTGGTGGACATCATCAGCACGCGGGCCTCCATCTGAGCCTCGATGGAGAGCGGCACGTGGACGGCCATCTGGTCGCCGTCGAAGTCCGCGTTGAAGGCGGCGCACACCAGCGGGTGGAGCTGGATGGCCTTACCCTCGATGAGCACGGGCTCGAAGGCCTGCATGCCGAGGCGGTGCAGGGTGGGCGCGCGGTTGAGGAGGACCGGGTGCTCACGGATGACGTCCTCGAGGATGTCCCAGACCTCGGGACGCTCCTTCTCCACCATCTTCTTGGCGCTCTTGATGGTGGTGACGTACCCCTTCTCCTCGAGCTTGTTGTAGATGAAGGGCTTGAAGAGCTCGAGGGCCATGATCTTGGGCAGGCCGCACTGGTGCAGGCGCAGCTCGGGGCCCACGACGATCACGGAGCGACCGGAGTAGTCCACGCGCTTGCCGAGCAGGTTCTGACGGAACCGGCCCTGCTTGCCCTTGAGCATGTCGGACAGCGACTTGAGCGGCCGCTTGTTGGGGCCGGTGATCGTCTTGCCGCGGCGGCCGTTGTCGAACAGGGCGTCGACGGCCTCCTGGAGCATCCGCTTCTCGTTGCGGATGATGATGTCCGGAGCGTTGAGCTCCTGCAGCCGCTTGAGACGGTTGTTGCGGTTGATGACGCGGCGGTACAGGTCGTTGAGGTCGGACGTCGCGAAGCGGCCACCGTCCAGGGGGACGAGCGGGCGCAGGTCGGGCGGGATGACCGGGATGACGTCGAGCATCATCCAGTCCGGCTTGTTGCCGGACATGCGGAAGGCCTCGGCGACCTTGAGGCGCTTGGCGTACTTCTTCTTCTTGGCCTCCGAGTTGGTCTCGCGCATGTCGCGGCGGAGATCCTCGGACAGCCTGACGACGTCGATGGAGCGCAGCAGCTCGCGGACGGCCTCGCCGCCCATACCGGCGGAGAAGGAGTCCTCACCGTGCTCCTCGTAGAGCCGGTGGAGCTTCTCCTCGCTGACGAGCTCGCCCTTCTGCAGGGGCGTCGCCTTGGGGTCGATGATGATGTAGCTCTCGCAGTACAGGACCTTCTCGAGCTCCTTGAGCGTGATGTCGAGCAGGTTGCCGATACGCGAGGGCAGCGACTTGAGGAACCAGATGTGCGCCACGGGCGTGGCGAGCGTGATGTGGCCCAGGCGCTCACGGCGCACCTTGGACTGGATGACCTCCACGCCGCACTTCTCGCACACGACACCACGGTGCTTCATGCGCTTGTACTTGCCGCAGTTGCACTCGTAGTCCTTTACCGGGCCGAAGATGCGGGCGCAGAACAGGCCGTCCCGCTCCGGCTTGAAGGTGCGGTAGTTGATCGTCTCGGGCTTCTTCACCTCGCCATGGGACCACTGGCGGATCTTGTCCGGCGACGCCAGCGCGATGCGGATGGCGTTGAACGAGAGCGGATCCTTCGGCTTCTCGAAGAAGTTGAAAATGTCCTTCACGTTGCCTCCGAATTTCTTCTGAGCGCCTGAGCGCGAATTCGTTTCGCCTGGCCGCCAGCGCCCGCCCGCTCAGGGAGCGGGCGCCGGGGGACAGGCACGCTGGACTAGGCCTCGGTACCGGTCTTCACGCGGTCCTCGCCGTCGCCGCCACCGCCGAAGTCACCACCGAACGAGCGCTGGCGCTCGGGCGGGGCGCTCTCGAGCAGCTCGACGTCGAGCGCGAGCGACTGGAGCTCCTTGAGGAGCACGTTGAACGACTCGGGCAGGCCGGACTCGAGCACGTTGTCGCCCTTGACGATGGCCTCGTACATGCGCGTACGGCCCACCACGTCGTCGGACTTGACGGTGAGGAACTCCTGGAGCGTGTACGCCGCGCCGTAGGCCTCCATCGCCCACACTTCCATCTCTCCCAGACGCTGGCCGCCGAACTGGGCCTTGCCGCCCAGGGGCTGCTGCGTGACGAGCGAGTAGGGCCCGATGGAGCGGGCGTGGATCTTCTCGTCCACCAGGTGGTGCAGCTTGAGCATGTACATGACGCCCACGGTGACGTTCTGGTCGAACGGCTCACCGGTGCGGCCGTCGAAGAGCACCATCTGGCCGGTGCGCGGCAGGCGCGCCTCGTCGAAGAGGGTGTGGATCTCCGTCTCGCGCGCGCCGTCGAACACCGGCGTGGCGACATGGATGCCCTTCTTCAGGCGGTAGCAGAGGCTCTTGACCTCGTCGTCGGACAGGCCGTCCACGAAGTCGCCGAAGGCCTTGTCGTCGTAGACGGTCTTCAGCTGCTTCTTGAGGTTCTCACCGCTGTAGTTCTCGTCGATGTAGCGCTGCAGCTGCTCGCCCACGCCCTTGGCGGCCCAGCCCAGGTGCGTCTCGAGGATCTGCCCGATGTTCATGCGCGAGGGCACGCCCAGCGGGTTGAGCACGATGTCCACGGGACGGCCGTCCTCGAGGAACGGCAGATCCTCCTCGGGGAGGACGCGGGACACGACACCCTTGTTACCGTGGCGGCCGGCCATCTTGTCGCCCACGGCCAGCTTGCGCTTGATGGCGACGTACACCTTCACCATCTTGATGACGCCCGGCGGGAGCTCGTCGCCCTTCTTGATGCGGGCGATCTTCTCGCCGAAGGCCAGCTTCACGGCCTCGGTGGTCTCCTCCAGGTTGCGGAGGATGTCGCGCAGCTTGCCGTCGAGCGGATCGCCGACGGAGATCTCCGTCCAGTACTTGTACGGGACGGTGGCCAGCAGCTCGTCGGAGACGATGTCCCCCTTCTTCAGGAGGATCTTGCCCTTGTCGTCCACGAGCTTGCCCTGGACTTCCTTGCCGCGGAGCATGATGCGAATGCGGCTGTAGGCGCTGTCGCGCAGGACCTTGATCTCGTCGTTCTGGTCCTTGAGGAGCTTGGCCTCCTCCATGGACTCGATCTGCTTGGCGCGCTCGTCCTTCTCGACGCCCTTGCGGCTGAACACCTTGGCGTTGATGACGGTGCCCACCACGCCGGGGGGCACGCGCAGCGAGCTGTCGCGCACGTCGCCGGCCTTCTCACCGAAGATGGCGCGCAGCAGCTTCTCCTCGGGGGAGAGCTGGGTCTCGCCCTTCGGAGTGATCTTGCCCACCAGCACGTCGCCGGGCTTCACCTCGGCGCCGATGCGGATGATGCCGCTCTCGTCGAGGTCCTTGAGGGCCTCCTCACCCACGTTCGGGATGTCGCGGGTGATCTCCTCCTTGCCGAGCTTGGTGTCGCGCGCGATGCACTCGAACTCCTCGATGTGGATGGACGTGAAGACGTCCTCCTTGAGGATGCGCTCGGAGATGAGGATGGAGTCCTCGAAGTTGTAGCCCTGCCACGGCATGAACGCGACGACGACGTTCTGGCCCAGCGCGAGCTCACCGGTCTCGGTCGCGGGACCGTCGGCGATCACGTCACCCTTCCGCACCCGGTCGCCCTTGCGGACGATGGGCTTCTGGTTGAGGCACGTGTTCTGGTTGGAGCGCTGGTACTTCAGGAGGTTGTAGATGTCGACCTCGCTGGAGATGTCGAACGCGCCCGCGGCGGTGTCCGCCTTCACCACGATACGGCTGGCATCCACGCTCTCCACGATGCCGTCGCGACGCGCCACGCAGGTGACGCCGGAGTCGCGGGCGACGATCGCCTCGATACCGGTGCCCACGAGCGGGGCGGCGGTGCGCAGCAGCGGCACGGCCTGGCGCTGCATGTTGGAGCCCATGAGCGCGCGGTTGGCGTCATCGTTCTCGAGGAACGGGATGAGGGAGGCGGCCACCGACACGAGCTGGTTCGGGGACACGTCCATCAGGTCCACGTCCTCGGCCTTGGCCTGGACGAACTCGCCGCCGCGGCGGGACGACACGAGGGCGTTGAGGAACTTGCCCTTCTTGTCCGTCTCGGCGTTGGCCTGGGCGATGGTGTGCTTCTCCTCCTCGAGGGCGGAGTAGAAGGCCACGTCACCGGTCACCGCGCCGGCCTCCACCTTCTTGTACGGCGTCTCGACGAAGCCGAACTCGTTGACGCGGGCGTAGGTGGACAGCGACGCGATGAGGCCGATGTTCGGACCTTCCGGCGTCTCGATGGGGCAGATGCGGCCGTAGTGCGTCGGGTGCACGTCGCGCACCTCGAAGCCCGCGCGCTCGCGGGTGAGGCCACCGGGCCCGAGGGCGGACAGACGCCGCTTGTGCGTGACCTCGGACAGGGGGTTCGTCTGGTCCATGAACTGCGACAGCTGGCTGGACCCGAAGAACTCCTTGATGACGGCCGTCACGGGCTTGGCGTTGATCAGGTCGTGCGGCATGAGCGTCTCGATCTCCTGGAGGCTCATGCGCTCCTTGATCGCCCGCTCCATGCGCACCAGACCGATGCGGTACTGGTTCTCCAGCAGCTCGCCCACCGCGCGCACACGGCGGTTGCCGAGGTGATCGATGTCGTCGATCACACCCTTGCCGTTCTTGAGGTCCACCAGGTAGCGGATGACCTCGAGGATGTCGCGCTTGGTGAGGATCTGCCCGTCGAGCGGCTCCTCAAGGCCGAACTTGAAGTTCAGCTTGAGGCGGCCGACCTTGGACAGGTCGTAGCGCTCGGGGTTGAAGAACAGGTTGCTGAAGAGGTTGGTGGCCGTCTCCGGCGTGGGCGGATCTCCCGGGCGCAGGCGGCGGTAGATCTCCATGATCGCCTGCTCGGGGGACTCGATCTTGTCCATCATCAACGTCTCACGCAGGTAGGGACCCACGTTGAGGTTGTCGATGAAGAGGACCTTGAACTCCTTGATGTCGCGCTTGAGGAGCTCGTCGACCTTCTCCTGCGAGACCTCCTCGTTGCACTCGAGGATGACCTCGCCGGTGTTCTCGTCCACCACGTCGTAGGCGGACACCTTGGTGAAGAGCTCGTCCGCGTCGATGGGGAGCGTCTTCATCTTGGCCGCCTCGAGCTTCTTGATGGCGGCGCGGGTGAACTTGCGGTTCTTCTTGACGATGACCTCGCCCGCCTTGGTCTTGATGTCGCGCGTGGCGCGCTGACCGGGCAGGAGCTCCAGCTCCACCGACTTCTCGAAGTCGACGTTGCTCTGGAGGTAGATGGTCTCCGTGGCGTAGTAGTAGTTGAGGATCTCCTCGGTAGAGCCGCGGAACTCCAAGGGGTTCTTCTTGGCGGTGTCGGCCACCGCGCCCAGGGCGCGGATGAGCACCGTGGCCGGCAGCTTGCGGCGCCGGTCGATGCGCACGTACAGCAGGTCCTTGTGGTCGAACTCGAAGTCGATCCACGAGCCGCGGTACGGGATGATGCGGGCGTTGTAGAGCAGCTTGCCAGACGAGTGGCTCTTGCCCTTGTCGTGGTCGAAGAAGGCACCCGGGCTGCGGTGCAGCTGGCTGACCACCACGCGCTCGGTGCCGTTGATGATGAAGGTGCCGTTCTGGGTCATCAGCGGGATTTCCCCGAAGTAGACCTCCTGCTCCTTCACGTCGCGGATGGACTGGGCGCCCGTCTCCTCGTCCTTGTCCCACACGACCAGGCGCACGACGACCTTGATGGGAGCCGAGTAGGTCATCCCACGCTGGTGGCACTCGTCGACGTCGTACTTGGGCTTTTCGAGGTGATAGCTGACGAACTCCAGCGAGGACGTCTCGTTGAAGTCACGGATCGGGAATACCGACTTGAAGACCCCCTGAAGCCCAATGTCCTCACGCTTCTCCGGCGGGATGTCGGCCTGGAGGAACTTCTCGTAGGACTGCTTCTGGATGTTGATGAGGTTGGGAATGTCGATGGTCTTCGCGATCTTCGCGAAGGTCTTCCGCACTCGGAAGTTGTTCTGGATCTGCGTCGGCATTCGAACTCCGGGGCGAGCAATCTCGTGGCGGGGCGAGATTGAGTAACGCGCAGCGGCAGCGGGAAATTTAGAGATACGGAAAGGGCAAAGCCGGCGCACCCCTTCCGGGCACGCCGGCCTGCTCATCCGGTCAGGAGGCGTCGGGAATTTCCCGAAACCCGGCGCCTACCTGAAAACAACAAAACTACTTGATGTCGACCTTGGCGCCAGCCGCGGTGAGCTGGTCCTTGATCTTCTTGGCGTCGTCCTTGTTGACGCCCTCCTTGACGGTCTTGGGAGCGCCCTCGACCAGGTCCTTGGCCTCCTTCAGGCCCAGGCCGGTGATCGCGCGGATCTCCTTGATGACGTTGATCTTGTTGGCGCCGGCGTCGGCCAGCACCACGGTGAACTCCGTCTTCTCCTCGACCGGAGCGGCGGCGGCGGCGGCGCCAGCGGCGGGGCCGGCCACGGCGACGGCAGCGGCGGAGACGCCCCACTTGTTCTCGAGCTGCTTCACGAGCTCGGCGGCCTCCATCACCGTCAGGGTGGAGAGCTGGTCAACAATCGCGTTCAGATCAGCAGGCATTTCGATGTCCTTCGGTTTCTAACGGTCTTCCTCCACGCAGGGAGGAAAAGACCAGAGGTTTACGGTGGAAGTGCTTCTCGGTTCGGTTACTTGGGCTGCTTGTCCACGTTCGCCTGGAGCACGCGGGCCAGCTGGGAGCCGGGGGCCGCGATGGTGCGAACGAGCTTGCCGGCAGGCTGGTTGAGCATGCCCAGCAGCTGGGCGCGGAGCTCGGGCAGTCCGGGCATCTTCGCCAGGGCCTTCACACCCTCGACGTCGACGCGACGGCCCTGCACGGACGCGCTGCGGACCTTGATGGACTCGAGATCCTTGATGAAGTCCGTGAGGATCTTCGCCGGGGCCACGACGTCGTCGTAGCTGATGGCGATGGCCACGGGACCCACGAAGTCCTCGGCGATGACCTCCACCGGGGTACCCTTCGCGGCGCGCTTGGCCAGCGTGTTCTTCAGGACCTTGTAGTCCACCTTGCCGTCGCGGAACTTCTTGCGCAGCTTGGTGACCGTCTCCACGTTCAGCTTGGAGAACTCAGCGACGATCGCGGTCTGAGCCCGCGAAAACTTCTCGTTGAGCTCCTTGATCAGTTCTTCCTTCTCGCTCTTGATCACTTGGTTTCACCTCCCTTACGACACCCACCCGAAGGCGGGCTGGATTACCTGGGCCACACAAGTGGCAGAGCGAGTAAGGAGCCCCGAGAGGCACCACACCGCACCTCCAGTCTCGGCAGGGCGACTCCGGGAGTCGTTTGAACCCTGGGGAGCGCCCGTGTTTCCGACCGGTTGCCCGGTTGCCAACGGAAGGCACGAGTCCTACCCAAGGTCCCTGCTGTCTGGGACCAGGGATGTTGAAGCGCCCGGTCTCATCGACATGGCGCCTCAATTGCAAAAGCCGGGGCGCTATACCCGCGGCTTCGCGAAAGGTCCAGCGAATTTCGACAACTGGCGTCAAAAAAACGACGGGGCGGGCCTCGTACCGTGAGGCTGCCCGCCCCGTCATGAACCGACGACTCCCCTGCCCTACTCCTGACTACCGGTGGCGGGCGAGGATTTCGGTGGTGTCGATCTTGATGCCGGGGCTCATGGTGGCGGAGATGGCCACGCCCTTGAGGTAGACGCCCTTGGCAGTGGCCGGCTTGAGCTTCATCACCAGGTCCACCAGGGTGTTGAAGTTCTCCTGGAGCTTCTCCGGGGTGAAGGAGGCCTTGCCGAGCTTGGCGTGGATGATGCCCGCCTTCTCGGCGCGGAACTCGACCTTACCGCCCTTGGCATCGCGGACGGCCTTGGCGACGTCCATGGTCACCGTGCCGACCTTCGGGTTGGGCATGAGGCCGCGGGGACCGAGCACCTTACCGAGCCGGCCGACCACGCCCATCATGTCCGGGGTGGCGATGACGGTGTCGAACTCGAGGAAGCCGCCCTCGATGCGCTTGGCCAGCTCGTCGCCACCGACCACATCGGCGCCAGCGGTCTCGGCCTCGGTGGCGCGCTCGCCCTTGGCGAACACGGCCACGCGCACCGTGGCACCGGTGCCGTGCGGAAGGACGACGGCGCCACGGACCATCTGGTCCGCGTGCTTCGGGTCCACGCCCAGGTTGAGCGCGACCTCCACGGTCTGATCGAACTTCGTGGCGCGCAGGCCCGTGGTCTCCTTCAGGAGCTGGAAGCCATCGGCCACGGTGTAACGCTTGTTGCGGTCCACCTTGGCAACGGCGGCGCGGAACTTCTTACCAGTCTGAGGCATGTGGAAAATCCTCTTTTAGAAGGTGTGGGGGGTGGAGGAATCAGACGACTTCGATGCCCATGGAGCGCGCGGTGCCAGCGATGGTGCGCTTGCAGGCGTCCAGCGAACCGGCCGTCGTGTCCTCGAGCTTCTTCTTGGCGATCTCCTCGAGCTGCTTCTGGGTGATCTGCCCCACCTTCTCCTTGCCCGGCTTCTTGGCGCCCGAGCCCTTCTTCTTCTCGGTGTGCAGGCCCGCCGCCTTCTTGATGAGGACGGCCGCGGGGGGCGTCTTCAGGATGAAGGTGAAGGAGCGATCCTGATACACGGTGATGATCACCGGGATGATCAGACCCTCCTTGGCCTCCGCCTGGGTCTTGGCGTTGAACTGCTTGCAGAACTCCATGATGTTCACGCCCTGCTGACCGAGCGCGGGGCCGATCGGCGGAGCGGGGTTCGCCTTACCGGCGGGAATCTGCAGCTTGACCTGTCCAGTGATCTTCTTCATCGACTGACGACTGCCTTTCGAGACGGTGGTTCCTACGGGCCACTTGACGGGCGGCCCTCCCACCCTGGGATTCCCCGGTCCTCACGGGCCGGGGAAGACTGCTAGCCGGTGGTCTTCTCCACCTGCATGAAATCGAGCTCCACCGGAGTGGCGCGGCCGAAGATGCTGACGAGCACCTTCACGCGACCCTTCTCCGCGTTGACCTCTTCGACCGTGCCGTTGAAATTGGCGAACGGCCCGTCGATGACGCGGACGGTGTCTCCGTCGGAGAACTGCACCTTGGGCTTGGGCTTGAGCGTTCCCTCGGAGATCTGGGAGGTGAGCCGGGCCACCTCCTTGTCCGAGATGGGCGTGGGCTGCTCGTTCTGGGCCGCACCGGGGAAACCGGTGATCTTCGGCGTGTTCTTCACCAAGTGCCAGGAGCGGTCATTGAGCTCCATCTGCACGAAGATGTAGCCCGGGAAGAACTTGCGCCGGGACGTCTTCTTCTCGCCCTTCACCATCTCGACGACCTGTTCCATGGGAATCAGGATTTCGCCGAACAATTCCTGCAACCCCTCGAGCCGGATCCGCTCCTCCAGGCTCTTCTTCGCCTGGTTCTCGAAGTTCGAGTAGGTGTGGACCACGTACCATTTCATCGCCATTACAGCTTCCCCCAGATGGAGGGTATCCACTCAACCATAAGGTTGTAGGCGAGGGTGTCGATGAAGAAGAGGAGAACGGCCGCCACGACCGACGCGACGATGACCGCCAGGGTCGACGCCTTGGTCTCCGCCCAGGAAGGCCAGGTGACCTTCATCAGCTCCGAGGCGACCTCGAGCGAGAGACCATGGGTCTTGGGGTGCAGGTAGGCGCCCACGGCGAGGCCCGCGGCGAGCACGAAGCCCACCAGCGAGGAGACCTGCCAGTCGATACCCTCGATGACGGTGGGGTCACTCCATCCGGCCCGGGCCCAGATGAGGCCACAGACGTGCTCGAGGAAGAGCGCGAAGATGAGACCCGCGATGAGGTAGAAGATGACCACCAGCCGCTTCGGATCCATGCCCGAACGGTTGGCCTGCTGGCTGGCTTCGGATGCCGCTGCCATGATACCTCGCTGACTGAGTACTAGCTGATCCCGGAAAACACAGGGACCCCCGGTACGTGGGTACCGAGGGTCCCTGCAACTCAACGACTGGCAGGCCAGGAGGGATTCGAACCCCCAACACGCGGATTTGGAGACCGCTGCTCTACCGTTGGAGCTACTGGCCTAGAGAACACCCGACCACAACAACCGAACTAGACCTTACCTTCCTTATGGACGGTATGCTTCCGGTCGCGGGGGCAGTACTTGCTCAGCTCGAGCTTGTCCTGGCTCTTCCGCTTGTTCTTGGTGGTGTAGTAGTTCCGCTCCTTGCACACCGTGCACTCGAGCGAAATGATGCTGCGGTTACCCTTGGGCATGACTTGAACTCTATAGGCACGAGGGGAAAGCTGCTTATCACAGCTCCCCCCTCGGGGTTGACCGCCTGATGGGGCGAGCCCGAGGGCCCGCCAGCCAACTAGGCGATGATCTCGGCCACGACGCCGGCGCCCACGGTACGGCCGCCCTCGCGAACGGCGAAGCGCAGCTCCTTCTCCATGGCCACAGGGGTGATCAGCTCCACCTCGATGGCGATGTTGTCGCCCGGCATCACCATCTCGACGTTCTCCGGCAGCTTCACGGTGCCCGTCACGTCCGTGGTGCGGAAGTAGAACTGCGGACGGTAGCCCTTGAAGAACGGGGTGTGACGGCCACCCTCTTCCTTCGTGAGCACGTAGATCTGCGCCTTGAACTTGGTGTGCGGGGTGATGGAGCCCGGCTTGGCCAGCACCTGGCCGCGCTCGAGATCCTCACGCTTCAGGCCACGCACCAGCGCGCCGATGTTGTCGCCCGCCATGCCCTCGTCCAGCAGCTTGCGGAACATCTCCACGCCCGTGACGACCGTCTTCTGCGTCGGACGCAGACCCACGACCT